>NZ_AWUR01000035.1:0-783 GCF_000468835.1 Acidaminococcus sp. BV3L6
TTTTTTCTTCATGATCTTTCTTTCTGATACTTCATCCCTTATCATCTTTTCATGTTGTAGAGATTGCAAGCTCCGCATGGAACTTGATATGATGTAAATGAAAATATTATAATATTGAAAATATAGTAACAGTTTTACACAAAATAATGAATCAACGTATGATATAAAATAAAAATGTAGACTTTTCCTTACTTTCATGCTATACTCTACGTAAAGAAGGAACCAAAGAGGTTCCGAAAGGAGCTGAGTCCGATGGGCTAGGATCGAAATGCTCTTATGTAAACCAAAGGAGGTTTGATAAGATGATTGGTTCTAAAGCATTCTGGATGAAAGTCAAAGAATCCTAGGAAGGGAGACAGTCCAATGGGCCACGTAGACGGAGGTTTGGAAGATAACCTCAAGGAAAGCGATGAATCCTGGCAAGACTGATTTCTGGGAATGAGCCTTCGATGATAAGGATATGAACAGATCGTGTTTCTGGTGATGAATCAGTTTCGAGCGGGTTGTCGCGAAGCTTCACGTAATTTCATACGATAAAGATGTTACCATTTTCACTGATGATGATTCCGTAATGCTTGCGAGGTTGTGTGTAAGTTGATCCTAGAGCGCGGATCCTTCCCTTTGGACCTGCGATGATATATAGGTGCTGCGAAGTCTATATACGTTAGTGCAGATGGAAAAAGAAGGGTGTGAGTCCAAAATACAATGAACTTTGATGAAGCGAGTTCTTTAGTAGAAAGATGACCTTGACCGTATGTCGTGCGGCGGGTCATCTTTTTTTGG
>NZ_AWUR01000036.1:0-7332 GCF_000468835.1 Acidaminococcus sp. BV3L6
TATATTATTGTTCGGAGGCTTCCTTATCGTCGGAAAGGGCTTCTTTCAAAGTATGCCAAGCAAGAACCGCACATTTGACGCGAGCCGGCATATTGGAGATATTCTTCAAGCTGATGGCATCTTCCAATTCTTCCAGTTCATCGTCATCGGTCACTTCCCTTTTGATCATATCGAGGAAAAGATTGACCAGACGGAGTGCTTCCTTGACGGATTTGCCCTTGATGAGGTCAATCATCATGTCTGCCGAAGCCTGGCTGATGGCACAGCCATGGCCCGTATAGGCCGCATCCTTGACGATGCCGCCTTCGATATCGGCCTGGAGGGTAATGTCATCACCACAGCTCGGATTATGTCCATGCTCCTGGAGCGTGAACTTATCCAAGGCACGTTTGTTCATCTGGTTCTGGTTATGTTCCAGAATGATGTCCGAATAAAGTTGATTCATATCCACGCTGCTCATTGTATCACCCTTTTAATCCTTGAATCCCATCTGTTTCCGAACAAGAGGAAGCTTGTCCAGGAAGTAGTCCACTTCTTCGATGGTGTTATAGATATAGAAACTGGCACGATTCGATGCTTCGACATGGAGGTGATGACCCAAAGGCTGGGCGCAATGATGGCCGCTGCGAATAGCAATGCCATAGCTGTCAAGGATCGTCGCCACATCGTGAGGATGCACACCGTCAATGGTAAAGGCAATGACACCAACCTTTTCTTCCGGATCTTTGCTGCCCAAGATATGGACATAAGGAAGCTTCATTAGGCCTTCAAGGCAGTGCTTGGTCAATTCATATTCATGGCGCTCGATTTCATCAAAACCAAGGTCTTCAAGATAATCGATGGCTGCATGAAGAGCAACCGCCCCTTCCACATTTTCCGTCCCTGCCTCAAATTTAAACGGGACCTGTTCAAAAGTCGTACTCTGTTCCTGCACATATTCAATCATGTCTCCACCAGAAAGGAAAGGTTCCATGGCATTAAGGAGTTTCTTCTTGCCATAAAGGACACCCGTGCCAGCAGAGCCCATCATCTTATGACCGCTGAAAGCATAGAAATCACAATCCCACTTCTGGACATCACTCTTCATGTGAGGTGCGGATTGGGCTCCATCAAGGACGGCAATGGCACCAACTGCATGCGCTTTTTCAATGATCTTTTCAATGGGGCGCTTCATACCAAGGACATTGCTGACCGCAGCAAAAGCCACGATTTTTGTCTTTTCGTCGATCTTTGCCAGGTCTTCATCCGTAAAATGGCCTTCTTCATCAAGGTACATATAAACAAGCTGGGCCCCTGTACGGCTTGCCACACGTTGCCAAGGCACAATATCGGAATGGTGCTCAGAAATGGGGATGACGATTTTGTCCCCTGTATGGAGATTCGCTTCCCCATAGCTTCTGGCCACTAGGTTCAGAGCTTCCGTCGTATTGCGGACGAAAATGACCTCATCGGCACTCTTGGCATTGATGAAGCGGGCAACAGCTTCACGGGCGCTGTCATACAATTCCGTGGCTTCAATGCTGAGGGTATGGGCCCCACGATGGGGGTTGCCATTATAGTGTTCCAATAGGTCCACCATGGCATGGATGACCTGATAGGGCTTTTGGGTCGTTGCCGCATTGTCGAAATAGACAAGGGGATGACCATTGACCTTTTTAGTTAAGATTGGGAAGTCTTTCCGTACATTTTTCATCGCAAATTCCTTTCTGGGTACAAAACTCCATTTTCTCCCGTACTGCCCGGAGAGCCTTGTTCGCCAGGGTTTCATCGCCTAACTGGTCAATGACCGGACGGATATTGGATTCAACAATGACAAGACGAGCGCCGTTTTCGCTGAGGCCGCGGCTCATCAGATAAAAAAGCATATCGGGGTCTACCTGGCCGGAACTTGCGGCGTGGTTGCCAACGACATCATCTTCCTTGCAAAGAAGCAAAGGAACGGAAATGGAATGGACGCCCTTATTAAGGAGCAGACATGTATCTTCTTCGTTGCCCACAGCTTTCTTGCCGCCTCGCAGAAAATCGATCGTGCCGCGGAAATATTTGCGGCTGGTTCCCATGAGAGCTCCCGTCGTGAGAATGTCCGTATTGGTCTTGATTCCTTGGGTCGGAACCCAATAGGAAAAATCAAAGAGCTGGTTTTCACTGCCAAGATACATGGTCTGACTCTTGAAGTCCGACTCGTCGTGATCAAGATCCGTGCGGACATAGACCAAGGTTTCCTTGCCGCCCACTTCAGCAGAGACAAACTTCACCTTGCTGCCCTCGCCATCATGGGTATAGCGCTGATCAATGTGACGGACATGGCTGCCATGGATCTGGACCTTGCTGACGTTCACATTTGCGTTCTCGCCAGCCTCTACATAAAAGAGGACATTGACGAGTCCGTCCGGGGCATCTCCTTCGAAAGTCGTAAAGACCTCGACATCGCTATTTTTGCCCGCCTTGATATAAAGCTGTCCCACAAGGGCAGAAACCGTCTCTGAGAGGCTGTAGTCAAGCCACACCTTGGCTTTTTCCCCATCCTTGACGCTGATTTCACAATTTACATTGCCCTTTTCCAAAGCATCCTTCATGGATTCCTGGCTTGCACCGGCAAAATCCTCCAAATTCGGAACGCGCCGGCCCGTAAAGAAAGTGACTTCAGCAGAGCCTTCATGCCGTTCTTCTACAGCAGCCTCAGGGACAAGCTTTACTTCCGGAGTTTCCAGTTCCTGATGGTTTACTCTCATCCAACGGAAAGTAGGACGAGGCAGTTCATTGAAAATCTGTTTCATGCTCTCCTACCTCCTTACATGGAACCTTTGAGTTCCAGATTGATCAAATTGTTCATTTCGACAGCATACTCAAGCGGCAGTGCCTTCGAAACCGGTTCAACAAACCCACGGACCAGCATGGCCCGTGCTTCATCTTCACTCAGGCCGCGGCTCATAAGATAGAAGATGGCTTCATCAGAAATGCGGCCGATCTTCGCTTCATGCCCAAGGTCCACATTGTCATTCTTGATGACAATGGCAGGGATCGTATCGGACTGGGACTGTTCATCCAGCATAAGGGATTCGCAGCTCACGTTCGATTTGGCCCCTTCTGCCTTTTCCCCAATGACCACGCTGCCTCGATAGATGCAGACGCCGCCATCTTTGGAAATGGATTTGGAATTGATGTTGCTCGTCGTGTTCGGAGCATTGTGAATTACCTTGGAACCCGTATCAAGATACTGTCCCTTACCGGCAAAGGTAACTCCTGTAAATTCGCAGTGGGCGCCTTCCCCATTGAGGATGCTCATAGGATACAGACAGGATGTATGGGAGCCGAAGGACCCAGTAACCCAATTGATGGTTCCGTTCTTACCAACGACGCAGCGCTTCGTGTTCATGTTGTACATATTCTTCGACCAGTTTTCAATCGTCGAATAAGTCAGAGTGGCTTCATCGCCAACAAAAAGTTCAACACAGCCGGCGTGTAGATTAGCCACGTTGTATTTTGGGGCACTGCAGCCTTCGATGAAATGAACCTTGGCCCCTTTACCGACAATGATCAGGGTATGTTCAAACTGTCCAGCTCCTGGCGCATTGAGACGGAAATAACTCTGCAGCGGAATTTCAACATCAATTCCGTCAGGAACATAGACAAAGGAGCCGCCGGACCAAACAGCGCCATGCAGAGCGGCAAACTTGTGATCTGTAGGCGGAACAAGCTTCATGAAGTGACTCTTGACGATATCTTCATATTCCTTAAGTGCCGTATCAAAATCTGTATAGACAACGCCCTGCTTGACAAGGTCTTCTTGGATGCTGTGATAAACGACTTCCGAATCATACTGGGCACCTACACCCGCAAGGGAAGTCTTTTCCGCTTCCGGAATGCCCAAACGGTCAAAGGTATCCTTGATATCATCAGGAACGTCGTTCCAGTCCGCCTTCATCTGCGTATCAGGACGGACATAGGTGACGATATTGGCCATATCAAGACCGCTGATATCAGGGCCCCACACCGGGTACGGCATTTGATTGTAGATATCAAGAGATTTCAGGCGGAAGTCGCGCATCCATTTCGGCTCATCCTTCTTTTCGGAAATCTCCTGGACGATGTCCGGTGTCAGGCCAGCATCGGTCTTATAGGAATACTTGAAGTCATTCCTGAAGTTATACATGTTTCCGAGATTGTCGACGGAATCGAAAAGCTTCTTTTCCTCGTCCAATCCGGTTCTCTTTTCTTCCGACATAATGCTCACCTACCTATCAGTTCTTATAGGCGTCGTAGCCGTTTTCCTCGATCTCACGGATGAGGGAAGCATCACCGCTCTTGACAATCTTACCAGCAATGAGGACGTGCACCACATCGGGATGCAGTTTTTGCAGGATCTCACTGTGGTGCGTAATGATCAGGAGAGAGTTGTCCTCATTGTGATATTCGTTGACGGCCTCTGATACGATGCGGACAGCGTCAACATCAAGACCGGAGTCAATTTCATCGAGCATAGTCAGTTTCGGCTCGAGCATGGTCATCTGGAGAATCTCATTTTTCTTGCGTTCACCGCCGGAAAATCCATCGTTGACATAACGGTCCGCATAGGAGCGATCCATCTTAAGGGCATCCATCTGTTTATGCAGCTTCTTGCGAAAGGGCATGATTCGCTGGGTCTCACCGCTAACCGTGCTCTTGGCATTGCGAATGAAGTTTTCAACTGAAATGCCCTGGACGGAGATAGGATTCTGGAAGGCCATGAAGATCCCTGCCTTAGCCCGTTCGTTGACTGGTTCGTGAGTAATCTCCTTTCCTTCCAGATAGATATGCCCTGCTGTGACCACATATTTCGGATTTCCCATGACTGCGTTGAAAAGGGTTGATTTGCCAGCCCCATTGGACCCCATGATGACATGGGTCTCGCCCTTATTGATGACAAGATCAAGTCCCTTGAGGATTTCCTTTCCTTCGACAGCCACATGCAGCCCTTCGACTCGTAATAGTTCACTCATGTCTCTAACCTCTCTTACTTGTATGATCCTACGATAGAATTTAAATCATATTCCTTTACAGTGAATTCTACCTTATTCCGGTGCGTTCTGTCAACTTAAATGTTACAGTTAGCACAATGGCCTATAAACGCATGAATCCACGGCGCAAGCGGAGCAATTCCCCCGTTTTTTCCATGATATCCTATCAAGATACCGGAATTCATTATAGGACATTTTTTCAAAATGTACAAGATATCATAGTGCAAATAGGGGGAATTCCTATCACAAAGAAAAGACTGTACGGAAAAGAGATCCCGTACAGTCTTGTGAGCTGCTTTTCAGCGAACAAAAAGATAGATGATATAGACATTAAGCATGGCAGCCAGCCCTGTCACAAAGGTTCCGAACGTCTGTGCCCGGTACCCATCTTGGACTTCCATATCACCAAAATTTGTAACAACCCAGAAATAGGAGTCGTTGGCATGGGAGACGGTCATGGCTCCAGCTCCGATGGCAATGACCGTTACCGCTGCAAGGATAGGAGTGCCAAGGCCCAAGGTCGTCATAAGAGGCGCCATGATGCCGGCTGTCGTTGTAATGGCCACGGTAGAAGACCCCTGTGCCGTCTTGAGGATAGCTGAGAGAATGAAAGGAAAGAAAATACCAAGACCAGCAAGCGTCGTCGAATTGGCCTTGATGAAGGCAACCATGTTGGTCGAAGCGATAACCTTGCCCAGAACGCCGCCAGCTGCCGTAATAAAGAGGATGGGGCCGCAGACTTTCAGGGTTTCATTCGTCAGTTCATAAAAAGCCTTGGCCTTGTCTTCCATGGGGCGGGACGCAAAGAGCAGAATGCCAAGAAGGACGCCGACACTGATGGCAATGATCGGGGTCCCGAGGAAGGTTACAATAGGGATCTTATTCCCCGCCATATTCATAGCGCTTGAAAGGGCCATCAGGAGAATCGGGACAATGATAGGTGCAAAGCTCATAAAAGCACTGGGAAGTTCACCATAGCTTTTCATCAGTTCTTCATAGGTTTCCGTCATTTCCCCGGCTTCACCGGCTTCCATAGTCTTTTCTTCCTTTGTTTTGATTTTACCGCCAATGTAGTTAGCATAGAAGTAGGCCGCAATCATCGGAAGAATGGAAGCACAAGCCCCCATAGCAATGACAAGGATCAGGTTCGTATCCATCTGCATGCCTTCGTAAATAGTGTTTGCCGCGGCAATCGGGCCGGGTGTAGGCGGGATGAAGCAATGGGTAATATAAAGCCCCATGCTCATGGCTACAGCAGTAGCAACACCAGAAGCATGCGTACGGCGCACTAAAGCCTTCCGGATCGGGTTCAGAATAACAAAACCACTGTCACAGAAGACAGGGATGGATACGATCCAACCCATAATGAGGACGGCAAGAGACGTATTGTTTTTCCCAACAAGCCGAACGACGCAGTCTGCCATCTTGAGTGCAGCCCCGGTCTTTTCCAAAAGGGCACCGACGAGTGCCCCCATAATGATGACAATGCCGATGCTATTGAAAGTACCAGCAAAACCAGCACTGACAACATCGGCAATCCCGAGGACTTTGCCCGTCTTAACCAAAGGAATGCCGCCAATAATGCCAAAGATAACGGAAACAGTCAAAATGGACAGGAAGGGATGAATGTTGTACTTAGAGATTGCAAGAATCATAATGATGATGGCAAGAATAAATGCAATCATAAGAGGTATACCTGTCAAAATAATCAACTCCTTTCAAATAATGGACGACCTTCCAGCCCCTTCTGGAAGGGGAAAAAGAGGAAAAAGAAACCCCTCTCATTTCTTATACACAAGTATACACCGAATTTGCTCGATTGAATACAAAAAATTAAGAAAAATGTTCCACCTTGATATGAACTTTGATACATAACGAAGCGTCAAAAAGGAAGTCTGCCTATGATTTTGGAATTAACGTAAACGAAAATGAGCTGCGCCCAGTAAAAAAGGGGAATCATACGAGTCGCCAAAAAATACGAAGACGCCTCGCCCTCAGGAAATACGTTACCAAAAAGGGGCGAATAAATAAGTCTTTAGCTTGAACACTCCTTATGAAAAACATGATTAATGAAGAAAGCATTTCACTTTCACTTGGCTTATTGTAAGAATAGCTTCAAGGCGCTTCAATATGTACTGCATAAACACAGAGAAGACTATATGCGAAGTCTTCAAGATCAGATCCAAGGAATCCGCAGCGCAGGTTAAAATGGCTGACCGCAAGAAACAGATAGGCTGACTGCAGAGTCATATTTCCCTCTCCTAAGAAGAAAGAGATGGACATGTCCATGCAGTTTCGTTCAGTCATAAAAACAATCTTCCCCAAGGCGCGCATC
>NZ_AWUR01000037.1:0-11577 GCF_000468835.1 Acidaminococcus sp. BV3L6
GATGCGCGCCTTAGGGAAGATCGTTTTTATGACTGAACGGAACTGCATAGACATGTCCATTGTGACAAATTCTACTTTTCGTCGTTCACTCATTGGAAATTGATAGAAATACTGGAGCAGAGCCGGTGTGGTTCGTGCCGGAAGAATGTCCATTATACGCTTGTTTTCAGAGTCAGTGATGATGACTTGGTACTTCTGACCGGCAGCATTTCCTTTAAATTCATCGATGGAAAGCACGCGGGGAAGGTGACTGGGACGAGGAATATGGACTTCATTAAAGACGCGAATGACCTGGCTGGTGCTGACATGGCATCGTCTGGCCGCTTCTTGGAAAGAAAGGTGTTGACGCAGCTCCTGGAGCATGACTTGTTGAAGCGAGGAAGAGGTTTGGAAATACGGAGAGGCAAAGGGGCTCTTCTCGTTAACTGTGTGACCACAGCTGCATATATAGCGTCTCTGGCGATACAGGAGATGCAACTCTTTATGGAGAAGTGGGGAATGTTTGATGAGGCGCGTATAGTAGCCCTTTATGCGTCTTGTAGTGGCCTTACAATGAGGGCAGATGTGTTCTTGAGGCGGCAGCTGAACCGCTAAAACCAAGGCTGATACCGTTTCCTTTAAATTTTGAATCCAGTCCTCTTTAATTCCTGTTAATTTTTCAATATAATCTAGAGAAAGCATATGTATTCAACTCACTTTCTTTATTGTTTGATCACTTTAATTGTAAGGGATTTGAGTGCATATGCCTTTTTTTTTATTGAAAAAAAGTAGGCGCTGAGAGGACACGCACCCAGGCGGTCACGTTAGCGCCCCAAAATAAATTATAGAACTGTTTTTTATATGACGGTAGGAGCAATACCTTTATTGGGTATAAAGATTTCTGCTGCCGGTTGGGAAAATAAGGGACTAAAAAATAGCTGAGAAGAAATGATATTTACAATTCTTCTCAGCTATTTTTTGCGCTTAACAGTTCTTTAAGGGAACAAGTCCTCTTGAAAGGGAAATCTGCCCGGTACGGGCAATTTCCAGGATCTCATATTGGCAGAGCATAATCAAGGTGGCTTCCACATGATCTTCTCGGCCTGTAATGCGAAAGACCAGGGATTCCGGCTGGACGTCAACAATCTTGGCATGAAAGAGTTCTGCCAGGTTGGAAAGTTCGCAGCGAATGGTTGGCGTGGGGCACTTAACCTTTACCATGGCCAGCTCGTAACTCACATAAGGGGCTTCATCAAGGTTAACGACTTTGATTACATCGATGAGTTTTGCTAGCTGGTTGATGGCCTGGTCCAGTTCGGCCTTATTTTCCACGGTGACGACGATGTTGATGCGTGTCACGTCCGGCTCTTCCGTATAGCCAGCATTGATGCACTCAATGTTGATGGCGCGGCGGCTGATGAGGCCGGCAACATGGGTCAAGACACCGGGTTTATTGTCGCAGAGGATGGCTAAATGCTGTCTCATTGAGGAGCACCTTCTTTCCATTCTGGATCGGTAAGGATCATTTCGTCAAGGCGCCTGCCGCCGGGAACCATGGGGTAGACTTTTTGTTCCGACGGAATGATCACCTTAAGCAGGGCGGGACCCGGTGTTTCAAAAAGCTGGTCCAGCCCCTGTTTAAGGTCGTCAGGGGAAGCGGCTGTAAAACTTGGTACATCCATGGCGCGGGCGACCTTTGCCATATCAGGAAAATCATTGATGACGGATGCCGCCTGTCTTCCGCCGTAGAAGAGGCGCTGCCACTGGTTGACCATACCCAGGACCCCGTTTTGGAGAACAATGACTTTGACTTCGACCGCATAGCGGTGAAGGGTGGAAAATTCCTGGCAGTTCATGAGAATGCTGCCATCTCCCGTAAAGAGGACAACCTTGCATTTGGGGCAGCCTACCTTGGCTCCCAGAGCTGCCGGAAGGCCATACCCCATGGTTCCCAAACCGCCGGAAGTAATGAAGCGGCGGGGGGCTGCAAGAGGAAAGAACTGGGCGGCCCACATCTGGTGCTGCCCCACATCGGTTACGATGACTGTATCCTCATCGGTATAGGTTTTGGCAGCGTTAAAGAGTGCTTCTGGTGTAATGACGCCTTTTTGGGGCACTGAGGCAAAGGGATGCTGTCTTTTGTTGAGAAGTACCTTCTCGCGCCAGGATCCATATTGGGCTTGGAGGGACTTTTCGTCAAGGGCTTTCATCTTTTTGATAAAAAGGGGAAGGGACCAGCGCAAGTCTCCATTGACGCTGATATCGGCATGGACAATCTTGTTGATTTCGACTTTATCGATATCGAAATGAACAATCTTGGCGTTGGGGGCAAAGTTTTCCACGTCACCAGTGACGCGGTCATCAAAGCGTGCCCCGAAGCTAAGGAGCAGGTCACAGTCGGTAATGCCCATGTTGGACGCATAGGATCCGTGCATACCGGCCAGACCCAGTTGGAGGTCCCAACTGTCGGGGATGGCCCCTTTGCCCATGAGGGTTGTGACGACAGGAACACCAAGGGATTTTACAAGCGTACGAAGCAAGGACGCCGTTTCACTGAGAATCAGGCCGCCCCCCGTGAGGATGAGGGGCTTCCTAGCTTCTTTGAGGGCTTCGACGGCTTCATCGATGTCTTTTTCGTCGCCCTTGATGCTGCCCTTATAGCCGCGGAGGCGGACCGAATCAGGGTAGGAGAAGTCAAGCTCGGCATCAAAGACATCTTTGGCAATATCGACAAGGACCGGACCGGGCCGTCCCGTGGAAGCAATGTAAAAAGCTTCCTTGATGACACGGGGCAGTTCCTTGACGTTTTTTACAAGATAGTTGTGTTTGGTAATGGGGGTCGTAATACCCGAAATATCCGCTTCCTGAAAGGTGTCACGGCCGATGAGGGTGGTGGCGACCTGACCGCTGATGACAACCAGGGGAATGGAATCCATGGCCGCTGTAGCAATGCCTGTTACCATATTGCAGACACCTGGTCCGGAGGTGGCAAAGGCAACTCCGGTATGTCCCGTTGCCCGGGCGTAGCCGTCTGCCGCATGGACAGCTCCCTGTTCATGACCGGTAAGGACATGGGTAATGTCCGATTGATCCAGTTCGTTATAGAGCGTTAGGACAGAACCGCCGGGGTAGCCGAAGACCACCTGAACCTGTTCTTTTTTGAGGCACTCAATGAGGGCCCGTGCACCAATCATCTTCATGATGGTCTCCTTTTCTCTCCCGTTGGGGGCTTATCAGTCTTTTTGGTCGTTGTCGTGGAGCCAAGGCATCATATCGCGCAGTTTGGCACCAACTGTCTCCAAAGGATGCTGGGCGGCCTGTCTGCGCAGAGCCAGGAAGTGGGCCCTGCCGCCAGCTTTATTTTCAAGGAGCCAGTCCTTGGCGAAGGTCCCATCTTGGATATCGGAGAGGACTTCCTTCATGGCTTTTTTGGTGGCTTCTTTCGGGACAACCCGTTTACCGCTTGTATAGTCACCATATTCTGCCGTATCACTGATGGATTTTCTCATCTTGGCCATGCCGCCTTCATACATGAGATCCACAATCAGCTTCATCTCATGGAACGTTTCAAAATAGGCAATTTCCGGCTGATAGCCAGCTTCGCATAAAGTTTCGAAGCCGTTGGTGATGAGCTGGCAGATACCGCCGCACAAAACGGCCTGTTCCCCAAAAAGGTCCGTTTCCGTTTCTTCTTGGAAGGTCGTCTGGATGACACCGGCTCTGGTTCCCCCAATACCGCGGGCATAGGCCAGGGCAAGATCGAAACACTTTCCTGTCGCGTCCTGTTCAACGGCAAAGACATCGGGGACACCACCGCCTTCGACAAAGGTTCGGCGAACAAGGTGACCTGGGCCCTTGGGGGCGACCATGAAGACATCTACGTCAGCAGGGGGCACAATCTGTTTGAAATGGATATTGAATCCATGGGCAAAGGCAAGGGCGCTGCCTTTTTTGAGGTTCGGACCGATTTCGTCCTTATAGACATCGGCCTGTTTTTCATCAGGGATGAGGACCATGGTGACGTCCGCTTCAGCAACCGCTTCACTGACCGTCTTGACGGAAAGACCCGCTTTTCGGGCAGCTTCTGCGGAATGGCTGCCCTTATAAAGCCCTACGACAACATCTACACCGCTTTCCTTGAGATTCAGGGCATGGGCGTGTCCTTGGCTGCCATAGCCGATGATGGCGACTTTCTTTCTTTTCAGTACTTCCCAATTGACATCTTGATCATAAAATACCTTTGCCATGTTCTTTACCTCTTTCTCTTCCTTGCAGGGGGGTTGATACGTTTGGTCGGCATCGATGCCGTTTTTGCTAAAATAAAAAGATCCGTCCCTTTAAGGGACGGATCCAAAAGTCCGCGTTACCACCCTGATTCCTGGCCTCTTACGAGATCCAGACGCTCTCAAACGTACCAACATACGCGTTTCCTATAACGGGGAACGGCCGTCAGCACTTACCGCCAAAGCTTCAGCACTTCTCTTCAGGGAGGATTTTCACAAGCGGTCCCAACACCGGCTCGCACCAACCGCCGGCTCTCTGGAGCGGTCACGCCCGTTACTCTTTCCCATCGTTAGATTTTTTGTTATGGACTTGTTAAAAAGTATGAATGCATTGTAGCGAAAAAATGGCAATGCGTCAACAAAAAAATCCATCTTTCTTCTAAATGTACCATAAAATAAATTAAAGTGTAACCTTAGAAACAGGATTAAATAGATTTGTCCTTTTTGAGAAAACACTGCCCTGCATACCATGTCACAAACTGATGGGCAATCCGTCCATTGCGCCCAGAATGTTCCATTTCCCAGCGCACGGCTTCGACTCGGAGTTCTTCTCGGGAAAGCGCAATCCCTTTCTTGGACAGTTCATGGGCAATGATATCAAGGTATTCTTCTTGGGACAGCTTGCCATAATGAAGGATGAGTCCAAAACGGTCTGAAAGGGAGATGGACTCGTTCGTGTGGTCGTCGCGGTAGACATCATCTGCATCATCCTTCCGGTCCTTCCAGGTTTCTTTGATGAGATGGCGGCGGTTGCTTGTCACATAAAGCAGGACGTTTTCCGGCTGGGACGTGACGCTGCCGTCAATGGCTGATTTGAGGATCTTGTATTCCTGTTCTCCCTCGTCAAAGGATAGGTCATCCAAAAAAAGCACAAAACGATAGTGCTTTTCTTGGCCGAGGAGGGATAGAAGACGGGGCAGGTGGTCCAGTTGGGTTCGCTCCATTTGGACAAGGCGCAGACCTTTTTCTCCAAAGCGGGAAACCATGGCTTTGACCAGGGTGGATTTTCCCGTTCCCCGGGCCCCGGTGAGCAGCACATTGTTACCTTTCTTTCCTGCTGCAAAAACGGCCGTATTGTCAAGGAGGGCTGTTTTTTGCGCCTCGTAGCCCAAAAGGTCCCTATCGTCGTAATGGGGAAAATCGGAAATACCGACAAGGAGGCCGTCTTCATCAAGGCGAAAGGCGTCAAATTCAGAAAAAAGACCGGATCCATAGCTTTCGTAGTGGGACAAAACGATTGTTGCCCCTTCGTCCGGGTCCTTGGCCGATAAGAGGGCCTGCAAAAGGGCCATTTCCCCTTTACGGGCATGGTGTATCGTGGGCTCGTAATGAGCTAGGAGCGGGGACAGGGAAAGGTCACACGGGTCCAGGAAAAGATAGGGCCAGAGAATCGATAGGTCATGCTGGAGGGCCTTTTTGAGAGAGGGTCCTGTCTGCTGCCCTTTTTCCAGAAAGCGGGACAGGGGAAGGCTGGCGCCTCCCAAAAGGTGGACGAGATAAGTGGCCGGAAGGCGGCCCCAAAGCCCTAAGGTCTCGGCTTTTTCCACAAGCTGGGCACTTAAGGAAGGGGCTGCCTTACCGCTTTGAGCAGCTTTGGAAAGCGCTGCTATGATAGGATCTGTCAAAAGACCGTGAAAGGCCAGGAGTGCTTCCAGGGGTGGTAGGTTCAGCATGGGATTCCTCCTTTATTATGAAAAAAGGAGCTGCCTAAGGCAGCTCCTTGTGGGGATCAGGCTTTTGCAGGAGCTGATTCCAAGACGGTCTGTTCTTTTTCGTAATCCGGGTCAAAGCGGGGATTGAGGACGTTGAGATAGAGATAGGCCAAGACGGCACCGGAAATATTGTGCCAAGCAGAAAAGACAGCACCAGGCACAGTAGCTGTCGGCATGGCGGCAAAATGGGCTTTGGCAAGCCCCACGGCAAGTCCGGAATTCTGCATGCCCACTTCGATGGAAAGGGCCACTGCTTTTTTCCAAGGAAGTCCGACCAGTCTTGCCACAGCAAAGCCCAAGGCATAGCCCAGGCAGTTGTGCAGGATGACAACGAGGAAGATGACGCCTACATTGGCTAGGATGGCCGCTTTACTGGCTCCGATGACACCGCCGATGATTAGGCTGATGGCAAGGGCAGAGACAGCCGGTGTATAGTCCGTTGCCGCACGGGCAAGTCTCGGCAGGAAGGTCCGGAGGGCCACGCCAAGGCAGATGGGAAGAATGACGATCTGGAGGATACTCAAAAACATGCCCACAGGATCAAAGGCAATCTTTTCCCCAATGAGGAGATAGGTGATAAAAGGCGTCAGAATCGGTGACAGGACGGTCGATACGCTCGTCATGGTGACCGATAGGGCCAGATCCCCTTTGCTCATGAAGGTAATGACGTTGCTCGATGTGCCGCCTGGGCAGGTGCCGACCAGAACGACACCGACTGTAAGGGCCGGACTCAGGTCAAAGGCGCGGGAGAGCAGATAGGCAAGGAAAGGCATAATAAAAAACTGCGCCACAGCGCCCAAGAGGACGTCTTTTGGCCGCTTGAAGACGAGGACAAAATCCTTAAGGGACAGGGTGGTCCCCATCCCAAACATAACAACACCAAGGAGCAGGCTCAGGACAGAGACACTGCCCACTTTGCCGAGGACCCAGCGGAAAAGGCCGGGATCCATAAAGCCTAGGACAAGGAACGCAACGGCAAGGAGGCCGAAATATTTTCCAATCAAGGCACAAAAGTTTTTCATAGGTAAGACTTCCTTTCGATTATTTCATGACAGCGCCCGTATTGGCGCTTGTAACAAGGCGGGCATAGCGGGATAGGTAACCCGTCTTGACTTTTGGTTCCGGTCTTTTCCAAGCGGCTTTTCTTCTTGCAAGTTCCGCCTCATCAACCAGCAGCTCGAGTCGGCGATTCGGAACGTCGACGAGGATCCTGTCCCCATCTTTGACAAGGGCGATGGGACCGCCTTCCATGGCTTCCGGGGAAATGTGGCCGACGCAGGCACCGCGGCTGGCTCCGGAGAAGCGGCCGTCCGTCAGGAGAGCAACCTTGAGCCCCATACCTGTAATGACGGCTGTGGGGTTGAGCATTTCCCGCATACCCGGGCCGCCCTTCGGGCCTTCGTAGCGAATGACGACGACATGACCTTCCTTGATTTCACCGCCCGTAATGGCCTTGATGGCTGCTTCTTCCGAATCGTAGCATTTGGCTGTTCCTTCATAAGTCAGAAGCTCTTTTTCCACAGCGCTTTCCTTGATGACGCTGCCCAAAGGCGCAAGGTTTCCTTTGAGGATGGCAATACCGCCCTTATTCATGTAGGCGTTGTCAATGTCATGGATGACTTCATGGTTTTCGACGAAAGCATGGGCCAGACGGTCCTTTAGGGGACCTGTCACGGTGAGGCAGTCCGTATGGATGAGGCCAATTTTTGTCAGTTCCTTCATGACCGCGGAAATGCCGCCTGCTTCGTCAAGGTCCTGCATATGGTAGGAACCGCCAGGGCTCATCTTCGTGATATAGCGGGCCTTGCGGCTGATTTCATCAAAAAGGTCAAGGGATAGATCGACGCCTGCTTCGTGAGCGATGGCCGGCAAGTGGAGAACCGTATTGGTTGAGCCGCCAATGGCCATGTCAACGGCAATGGCATTTTCAAAGGCTTCAAGGGTCATGATGTCGCGGGGAAGGACATTTTTCTTTACAAGATCCATGACTGCCCAGCCGGCTTTTTTTGCCAGCATGCGGCGGCGTCCGGAATAAGCGGCCGGAATGGTACCGTTACCTGCTAGCCCCATGCCCAATACTTCGGTCAGGCTGTTCATGGTATTTGCTGTAAATAAGCCGGCGCAGGAGCCGCAGCTCGGGCAGGCTCGGAATTCCATGGCTTCCATTTCATCGGCCGATAGTTCGCCGGCTTCAAATTTTCCGGCTGCTTCAAACATGGTGCTGACACTGATGTCGCGCCCTTTCCAGCGGCCGGCAAGCATGGGGCCGCCGCTGACGACGACAGTGGGGATGTTGAGCCGTCCGGCTGCCATGAGCATGCCCGGCACGATTTTGTCGCAGTTGGGAATCATGACCAGTCCGTCAAAGGCATGACCATTCGCTACAGCTTCGATGGAATCGGCAATGAGTTCGCGGCTCGCGAGAGGATATTTCATGCCGTCATGGCCCATGGCAATGCCGTCACAGATGGCGATGGCAGGAAATTCAACGGGCATGCCGCCTGCTTCGGCCACACCCATCTTCACAGCATCGGCAATTTCCCGCAGGTGCATATGGCCGGGTACGATTTCGTTGAAGGAATTGACAACGCCAATCATGGGACGCTGCAGTTCTTCATTGGTGTAGCCCATGGCATGGAACAGGCTGCGGTGGGCAGAACGTTGGGATCCTTTTTTTGTGATATCACTTCTCATGATACAGACCTCTCTTTCATAACAATTGGAGTGCAGGGAAATCAGGGTATAAAAAAACGCCCCTCATCATGAGGGACGAAATGATTCGCGGTACCACCCTTATTCCCATCCGGATGAATGGGCACTCAACGTACTGACATACGCGTTTCCACTAACGGGGATCAATCGTCAGGACTTACTGGATTCAGTCCTGCTCCTCAGGGAGGATCTTCGTCTGCGGCCAGATTCCGGCTTTCACCAAGCGCCGGCTCTCTGTAATCTGGTGGAACAGAGTACTTGTTCCCGTCATTGGATTTGTAACCTATTTGAGTTGACATGTGAAATTCTATCCATCTATTGTGGACTTGTCAAGCTATTTTTTAAGAAAAGGACCGCATTGTTTTAAATTGTCAGGATTGAAACAGAAACGAATCGACAAAGGGGAAGATAAAGGGATGAGACCTGTTTTTTTTGAGAATAAAAAACAAAAAGTCAGCTTTCCATTGACAAATATAAACAATATAGATAAAATAACTAACTATATTTAAAATCCTTGTATATGTTATGGAAACAATCCTGTTGTATGTCTACTGGAAGTAGGGGGAATGGCTGATGGAAATGTGGACTTCGCTTTTGATTGTCCTTGCTGTCTTTGCCTTGGGCGATGTGATTTCGATCCTTACGAAGGCGCGGATTTCGTCCTTGTTTGTCATTATGATGACCTTCCTGATCCTTTTCCTGACCCATACGATTCCTCCGGATATCGTCAAACGGGCCGGTCTGGGGACCTTGGGCCCCATTGCCATTGGCATGCTCCTTGTTAATATGGGATCCAGTGTGGATGTGAGGATGCTCAAAAGGGAGTGGCGCAGCGTAGCAGGAAGCATCATTTCCATGATCATTGCTGTCGTGAGCTGTTTGGCCATGATTCCCCTTATTGGTTGGGAAAATGCCCTTGCCTCGGCGCCCGTCATCAATGGCGGCGTGATTGCGACCAATACGATGGTAGCGGCCGCCCTTGAAAAGGGTTTGCCCTTGACCGCGGCTTTGGCCGCTTTTCTATATGCTACACAGAAATTTGTCGGTACCTTGCCGGCTTCCTATTTTGGCCTTCGAGCCGCGCGGCGTTATTTGGCTGATTTTCGCCGTGCCAAAAAAGATGACCCCACCTTTGTGTTTGCTTCCCAAAGGGCAGAAAACAATCCGCGGCGCCAAACCTTTGCTGAGCGGCATGGACGGCACTATACCGCCTATATTTGCCTTTTCATTGGAGCCTTGTGCAGCTATGTCGGTTTTTGGGGCGGTGTCTTTACCCATAAATGGGTGGGCCTGACCATTTGGTGTATGCTCTTTGGCATTGGCCTTCGGGCCTTGGGCCTTGTGCCGCCCAATTTCATGAAGAATCATGGGGCGTCGACGGGATTTTTCATGTTTGGGGTCCTTACCGTCATTGTGCCTTCCCTTGCCAAAGTGGATCTGTCCATGCTGCCCCAACTGGGATTTTTTGTGGCCTGTGTCTTTGCGCTCACGCTTTTGGGGATTGTCGTCATATTCAAGGTTCTTCCCGTATGGAAGATTGTTGGGGATAGGGACCTTGCCATCGGTATTGCTATGTGCCAGATGATTGGCTATCCTGGAACGCAGCTCATCAGTGACGAAATTGCAAAGACCGTAGGCGAGACCGATGAGGAAGTGGATTATCTTTCAACCCGCATCGGGACGGCTTATGTCATTTCAGGCTTTACATCGGTCACGATTTTTTCCATCATCGTTGCCAGTATCATGGCTCACCTCCTATAATGGGGAGAGAAAGGAGAAGCGCTAGTGAAACCCATACTTGAAGAGTTTAGGGAACTTGTAGGCATTGACTGTGCGTCCGGAAAGGAACGGATGCTGGCTGATGTTCTAAAAAGGAAACTGGAAGCCTTGGGCTTTACCGTAAGGGAAGACGAGGCAGGCCGCACGTTTGGCGGCGATACGGGAAACCTCATTGCCATCCTTCCTGGAACGAGGAAGGGATCCGTCCTGTTTTGCAGCCATATGGACCGGGTCAAGAACGGCCATGGCATCAAGGTTAGGGAAAAGGACGGCGTGCTGTATTCTGGAGGTGATACGATTCTCGCTGCCGACGATGTGAGCGGCATCTGTGCTATCCTGGACGGTGTACGTCGTACCCTTTCTTCAGGGAATCCCCATCCGCGCATTGAAATTGCCTTCACCGTCGGTGAAGAAGCCGGCCTTTTTGGCGGTAAGGCCTTGGATCTTTCGGTTTTTCAGAGCTCCTGCTGCTTTGTCCTGGACAGTCCCGGTCTTTTGGGGCGGCTCGTCAATGGGGCCCCCGGTCATGTCCGTTTTGCCATCCACGTCAAAGGAAAACCGGCCCATGCCGGTAATGAGCCGGAAAATGGCATCAATGCGGCCCATATTCTCTGTCACATTTTGGATATCCTGCCCGATGGGCGCGTGAATGAAGAACTGGTGGCTAATTTCCCCATACTGGGAACGGGCAATGAGTCAACCAATGTAGTCTGTGCCGACGCCTGGGCAAAGGGGGAAGCAAGGAGCCGGAATCTTGAAGAACTTTCCCGGTACGCTGAATTTGTCAAGACCCATGCTGAAGACTGCGCTAAAAAGACGGGGGCTCTTGTAAGTGTGGAAAAAGAACTTCTTTATGAACCCTTCCTCATTGAGGAAACGGCGCCCATCCTTCAAAAGGCCAAAAAAAGCCCTGAGGCGCCTCGGCCTTACAGCCCGTGTCGAGGCTGGCGGGGGCGGCATGGATGCCAATATCTTTAATGCCAAGGGCCTCACTAGTCTTGGCATTGCTACAGGCTACAGCAAGAACCACACCTTGGAGGAAAATCTTGATGAGCTAAGCTTTATCAAGAGCGGCCGCCTTGTGGAACTTCTTATTGAAGACAGTTAAAAAA
>NZ_AWUR01000038.1:0-107859 GCF_000468835.1 Acidaminococcus sp. BV3L6
TTTTTATCTTTTTCGAGAATCTCCCGCTTTTATATGCGGGGGAGGTTCACAAGCCCGCTTCTTCAAGGAAACGGAAGATTTGACGGAAATAGACATCTCCCAAGGTATCATTTTCTGCATGCCGCCCACCTTTGATGAGCAGTTCCTCCTTTATTGGGGACGGGCTCTGTGCGGCAAGGTCATTCATCATGTGGGGCGGAATGAGTTCATCCCGCGAACCATGGATGAAGAGAATCGGAAGGGTGCTTTTTTTGACCTCCTTGATGGGGGAAACGTCCCGCAAAAAGACGCCTGTACGGATTTTCATCAGGAGATTCGCTCCCTCAATGATAGCGTTGGGGTAGGGGATATCGAGGTCTTCCATGCGTTCTTCAAGGAGACGGGATAGGTCACTGTAGCCGCTGTCTTCAATGACGGCCTTGACATTTTTAGGAAGGGGCTCTCCCAGGGCCATCATGACATCACTTGCACCCATGGATTCGCCGTGCAGGACAATGCGTGCCTTAGGGTCCACGGCTGTGATTTCCCGGGCCCATTGGGCCACGTCCTTGCCTTCAAGGACGCCCATGGTGAGGTAGGTTCCCTCACTTTTTCCCGATGCCCGCATATTGGGTGTCACGACATGATAGCCCCTTTTTAGATAATAGGGAGCGACGCCCCACATAAAGCGTTCATTGCAGCCGTAGCCGTGAACGAGGATGACCCAGCGGTGGCTTTCTCCTTCCGGCAGGAAATGGGATCCTACAAGCTGCAGCCCGTCAAAGGATTGGAGTGTCCAGATTTCAGTTGGGGCCAGGGGGGCATTGGGCTGGTTCTGGGGATCTTTGTTGGGGTAGGGGTAGATTTCCTCAAAGGCCTGGGGCGGCCCCCAAGGGTCCTTGGAATTGCCCCGACGCAGGGCATAGTCCACATATCCCATCCCTTCACGGTATAAAAAGCCGCCTCCTATGCCCATCATCAGCACGATAAGGACAAGGAGGAGGTCGATGATTTTTTTCAAGATGATGCGTCTCCTTCTATTTTTTTCGCATCCCATTGTAGCGCGATTTTATTCAAGACGGTAGTGGGAACAGGGGATTGTCACAAAAAATCCGGATTTTTATTGTCCCATCTTGTAAAAAGTGACAAAATAGCCGCTGTTCATTTTCTTGTGACAGGCATGTTATCAAGAAAAATTTTCCAAATTCCCTTGACAAGGGATTTTGTCGTGGTATAATGAGCACAAATTCAAAATTGCCATCGGTCATGCGAAGGACACGTCATCAGGGCCACTGTACAGAGAGGTCGGAAGCTGAGAACGACCCAGACGAATGATGATTCACCACCTTCAAACCATCGGCTGAACCCAAAAGTAAGCCTGATCGTATTACCTGCGTTAAAGGTACCGAGTGGGTCCCCATATCGGGGATCAATCAGGGTGGAACCGCGAGCATGTGCCCGTCCCTATGTTAGGGACGGGCCTTTTTTATATCCCCTGGCAATCAAAAGGAGGAGTTTTTATTATGGCAAAGATCAATGTCAGTCTGCCGGACGGCAGCAAAAGAGAATTTGAAGCAGGCATCAGCCTGCTGGATATTGCCAAGAGCCTCAACCAGAAACTGGGCAAAACGGCGCTTTTGGCAAAGGTCGACGGTGTGAACAAGGACCTTGCTGATTCCTTGGACCGGGATGCTGCTGTTGAATTCATTACGCCTGACAGTCCGGAAGGCCTCCATGCTATCCGTCATACGGCTTCCCATGTCATGGCCCAAGCCATCCAGCACCTTTTCCCGGGAACCAAGTTTGCCATTGGTCCAGCTATTGAAAAAGGATTCTATTATGATCTTGACAGTGAGCACGTTTTTACGCCCGATGACCTGAAAGCCATCGAAAAGGAAATGGCGAAGATTGTCAAGCAAAACCTGCCCGTTGTCCGTCATGAAATTCCCAGAGCCGAAGCCCTTGCTAAATTCAAGGCAGAAAATGAACCGTACAAGGTTGAACTCATCGAAGACCTGCCGGAAGATGCTGTCATCAGTACCTATTCTCAGGGCGACTTCACGGATCTGTGTGCGGGGCCTCACTGCCCTTCCACGGGCCGGGTCAAGGCTTTCAAACTGATGAGCATTGCCGGTGCCTATTGGCGCGGCGATGAAAAAAACAAGATGCTCCAGCGCATCTATGGCACGGCTTTTGCCAGCAAGGAAGACCTGGAAGCCTATCTCCATATGCTGGAAGAAGCAGAAAAGCGTGACCACCGGAAACTGGGCAAACAGCTTGGTCTCTTCATGCTGAGCGACTACGGCCCTGGCTTTCCTTTCTTCCTGCCAAACGGCATGATCCTTCGCAACGAACTCATCAATTACTGGCGTGAAGTTCATCGCAAGTATAACTATTATGAAGTTTCCACGCCGATGATCATGAACCGCCAGCTTTGGGAAACGAGCGGTCACTGGGATCACTATAAGGAAAATATGTACTTCACGAAGATTGACGGCGAAGATTATGCCATCAAACCGATGAACTGCCCCGGTGGCATGCTGGTCTATGACAGTGAGCCCCATTCCTACCGTGACCTGCCGCTGCGTGTCGGTGAACTGGGTCTTGTTCACCGTCATGAACTGTCCGGTGCCCTTCATGGTCTGTTCCGTGTCCGCTGCTTTACCCAGGATGATGCCCACATCTTCATGATGCCTAACCAGATTGAAGACGTCATCCAAGAAACGATCCGTCTTTTCGATGAGGTCTATGCAACTTTCGGTCTGACGTACCATGCAGAACTATCCACGCGTCCGGATAACTCCATGGGCGATGACGCTACGTGGGAAATGACGACGAACGCCCTGCGCAAAGCTATGGATGACTTTGGCCTGAAATATGTCGTCAACGAAGGGGACGGCGCTTTCTATGGTCCGAAGATCGACTTCCATTTGAAGGACTCCATTGGCCGTACGTGGCAGTGCGGTACGATCCAGCTTGATATGCTGCTTCCGGAAAAATTCAATCTCACCTATACGGGAGAAGATGGACAGAAACATCGTCCTGTCATGATTCACCGTGTTGTTTATGGATCCATTGAACGCTTTATTGGGATCCTCATTGAAAACTATGCCGGCGCCTTCCCAGCTTGGCTGGCTCCGGAACAGGTCCGCGTCATGCCGATTACGGACAAGTTCAATGAATACGCCAAATCTGTCGTGGACAAGATGGAAGCCCTTGGCATCCGTGCCCACCTCGACGACCGCAATGAAAAGATTGGCTACAAGATCCGCGAAGGTCAGATCAAGAAAGTTCCCTATATGCTCGTTGTCGGTGAAAAGGAAGCTACGAATGGTACGGTGTCCGTCCGCAGCCGCAGCGAAGGCGAGATGGGAGCGATGGCTGTTGATGAATTCATTGCCAAACTCCAGAAGGAAATCAAGGAGAAAAAATAAGTTGACAGACTGCTCTATCTGTAGTAGAATAGCCAAGTAACCAAGTAGAGGCCACCTGCTTCTCACCTTGCAGCCTAAGCTCGACAGGGTCTATGATATGTTCGTTTGACGGGTGGACTTTGGTTCGCCCGTTTTTCTTTTACTTTGAGGTAAGTGCCGGGATTGTACTTATCCATATTCTGTGGAGGTGATCGTCATAGCAAAAGATGAATTGAGGATCAATGA
Organism: Acidaminococcus sp. BV3L6; assembly: GCF_000468835.1. Lineage (NCBI taxonomy): Bacteria > Bacillati > Bacillota > Negativicutes > Acidaminococcales > Acidaminococcaceae > Acidaminococcus > Acidaminococcus sp. BV3L6. The sequence goes on from NZ_AWUR01000038.1 coordinate 3,639, forward strand.
AGAGATCCGCGCTAGGGAAGTCCGCGTCAATACTGTCGATGGGGAGCAGTTGGGCATCATGCCACTAGCCCGTGCCCTCGAGCTTGCTGCCCAGCATCATTTGGATCTGGTTGAAATTGCTCCGAAGGCTAAGCCCCCGGTCTGCCGAATCATGGATTATGGCAAGTACCAGTATGAACAGCAGAAACGGGAAAAGGAAGCCCGCAAGCGTCAAAAGACCGTTGACGTAAAGGAAGTCAAACTGCGTATCCGCATTGAAGAACACGACTTTGATGTCAAGACCAAAAATGCCATTCGTTTCCTTGAAGGCGGAGATAAGGTCAAGGCCACCATTATGTTCCGCGGCCGTGAACTGACCCACCCTGAACTGGGAGAGGAATTGCTCAATAAAATGGCTGTAAAACTGCAGGACATTGCAGTCATCGAAAGAAAACCGAAACTGGAAGGACGCAACATGGTCATGATTGTTGCTCCCAAAAGTTCCAAATAATAAGGAGGATATCCATTATGCCTAAGATGAAAACCCGCAGATCTGCGGCTAAACGTTTCAAAGCTACTGCTACCGGTGAATTCAAGCGTGCCAAGGCTTTTAGAAGCCATATCCTGGAACACAAGTCTCCGACCCGTAAGAGAAACCTGCGTAAAGCTGCCTTGGTCCATAAGACTGACCATGAACGCGTAGCTAAGATGCTGCCTTACGCATAAGACTGGTATTGAGAACGAAGGAGGATATGGAAAATGGCAAGAATTAAAGTTGGTGTAACTGCCCATAGACGTCATAAACACATTCTGAAGCTCGCTAAGGGCTACAGAGGTTCCAAGAGCAAGCTCTTCAAAAAAGCCAATGAAACCGTCATGAAGGCGCTGTACTACGCTCGCCGTGACAGAAGAGCCAAGAAACGCGAATTCCGTCAGCTCTGGATTGCCCGTATCAATGCTGCAACCCGTGCTAATGGCCTGAGCTACAGCCGTTTCATCTGCGGCCTGACGAAAGCTGGTATCGAACTCGACCGTAAGGTCCTGGCTGATCTGGCTGTCAACGACGCTGCTGCTTTTGCAAAACTCGTTGAAACCGCCAAAGCGGCTCTCTAATAAATAAGATAACAGCCTGTGAAGAAATTACTTCACAGGCTGTTTTTTGTGCGCCCACCATGGTTATATACCCATGGTGGGCTATGACAAGCAAGTTTGTGAAACCGAGGGAACCGCTGCGCTTCGAACGGTACGCACGGTCGTGTGAGAGGTCAGGATTGCTATTTAGAAATCACTGCTACTCGCTCCTTACCTGATTTCAAGCAGGCAGTCGCCGCTCATAATGGCTTGTCCTTTGGTTACGTAGATGGTGCCAACGGCGCCAGCGATGGGAGCCGTAATGGTCGTCTCCATCTTCATGGCTTCCGTGACCACAAGGGGCTGGCCTTTTTTTACGCTTTCTCCGCTCTTTACAAGGACAGTTACGACCGAACCCGAAAGGGTTGCTGCTACGTCACCGGGGTTATTGGGATCTGCTTTCTTGCTGACGATGGTCTTTTGGTCGACATTCTTGTCGATCACGTCGATTTCCCGTTCCGCACCGTTGAACATGAAAGTAACGGTCCGCATGCCCCGATCATCGGGATCGCTTACGTTGATGAGTTTGATGACGGGCTCCACGCCTTCATCCAAAGTGACCGTGATTTCTTCGTTTTTTGTCATGCCAAAGAAGAAGGTCGGTGTATCAAGGACGCTGACATCCCCATATTTCTTGATGAATTCCTCATAGTCCTTGAATACTTTGGGATACTGGCAGTAGGCGTTCACATCTTCATCGGTGTGGTTGTATTGAGCATTTTCGAGCTTTGTCCGGACGGCTTCAAAATCAATGGGGTCAAGGAGGGCACCAGGACGCTTATCAAGGGGCTTCCTGCCTTTGAGGATGATCTTCTGCAGCTTTTCCGGGAATCCCTCGTAGGGCACGCCTAAGCGGCCTTCAAAAAAATCCACGACGGACTGCGGATAATCAAGGCTGTCACCCCGTTCGTAGATGTCCTTTTCTGTCAGGTCATTTTGGACCATGAAGAGGGTCATGTCACCGACGACTTTCGAGGAAGGCGTAACCTTCACAATATCACCGAACATGAGGTTCACGTCATGGTACATCTTCTTAATCTCGTTCCAGCGGTCACCGAGGCCCACGGCCTTAGCCTGCTGCTTGAGATTTGAGAACTGGCCGCCTGGCATTTCGCAGTCATAGACTTCTGTGTTGGGGAAGGGGTCGCCTTTATCGACACCCTTGTAGTAGGGCCGAACCGAGGCCCAGTAGCGGCTCATTTCCTCTGCCGCTTGGATATTCAGTTGAGGTTGGTTCTTTTTGCCGCTCATGGCGTAGTAGAAGCTGTTCATGCTGGGCTGGCTCGTTCCGCCGGCAAGCGCGGAAAATGCGGCATCCACAATATCGACACCGGCATCGGCAGCGCGGCATAAGGTCGTCACAGCGTTTCCGGACCCATCGTGGGTATGTAGGTGAATCGGTACGGATACCGCCTCTTTCAGGGCGGAAACCAAGGCATAGGCTGCTTCCGGCTTCAAGAGTCCTGCCATATCCTTGATGGCAATGATGTGGGCGCCGGCGTCTTCAAGGGCCTTAGCCATGGAAACATAGTAGTCCAGGTTATACTTGGAGCGACTGGGATCCAAGATGTCTCCGGTATAGCACAGAGCGACTTCGGCCACTTTGCCCGTTTCACGAACGGCCTCGATGGTTCCTTTCATATTGTCCAGACTGTTCAAGCTGTCAAAGATACGGAAGACGTCGATGCCGTTTTTGGCTGCTAGTTCAACAAAATTTTTTACGACATTATCGGGGTAGCTCGTGTACCCTACGGCATTTGCCCCGCGAATCAGCATCTGGAGAAGGACGTTGGGCGCCTTTTTCCGCATGGCCCGCAGGCGTTTCCACGGATCTTCCTTGAGGAACCGGTAGGCCACATCAAAGGTAGCGCCGCCCCAGCATTCATAACTGAAGAATTGGGGCATTTTCTTTGCCGACGTTTCCAGGACGCGAAGCATATCCTGGGAGCGGACACGGGTCGCAAGGAGTGATTGGTGGGCATCCCGCATCGTCGTATCGGTAATGAGTACCTGGTTTTGCTCCAGGACCCACTTTGCAAGGCCTTCGGCCCCACGGCTGTCAAAGATGGCCTTCGTTCCTTGGGGATAATCGCCCGTTGCCGGTTCCGGCAGTTCCAAGGGAGTAAAATCGGGATGGACTTCCGGCCCCTTTCCGGAATAGCCATTGATCGTGACTTCGCCAATATATTTGAGGAGCTTCGTGCCCCTATTATGGACCACGGGCAGGTCAAAGAGCTCAGGGTGGTCATCGATAAAATTGACATCGTAGTCGCCGCGTACAAAGGAGGCTTCGCGCAGGACGTTGGTCAAAAAGCCAATGTTTGTCTTGACGCCGAGGATACGGAATTCATCGAGTTCGCGGAGCATCTTCTGTACAGCTTGGGCGTGGGTGAGACCGTATGTCGTTGCTTTCACGAGCAGGGAATCGTAGTAAGGCGTAATAATGGACCCGGTAAAGGCGTTGCCGCTGTCAAGGCGGACCCCAAACCCGCCGCCGCTGCGGTAGGCAATGATCTTGCCTGAGTCAGGCATGAAACCATTTAGAGGGTCTTCTGTCGTCACGCGGCACTGGATGGCGTTGCCGTGGCACATGATGGCCTCTTGGGACGGAATGCCAATTTCGTCGCTCGTGAGGGCATAGCCTTCTGCCACCTTGATTTGGGTCTGGACAATGTCGATGCCCGTAATCATTTCCGTTACTGTATGTTCGACCTGGATGCGGGGATTCACTTCAATGAAGTAGAAGTCACCGTCCGGCGTCACAAGAAATTCGACGGTACCGGCGTTGACGTAGTTCACGTTCTTCATGAGCGTTACGGCCGCGTTGCAGATTTCTTGGCGGAGCTTCCGAGGAAGGGCAAAGGCCGGCGCGATTTCGACGACTTTCTGATGGCGGCGCTGGATGGAGCAGTCCCGCTCATAAAGGTGGAAGACATTCCCGTGTTCATCGCCCATGATTTGGACTTCGACGTGCTTTGGATTGCGGATGTATTTTTCAAGATAGATCTCGTCATTGCCAAAGGCGAGTTTAGCTTCGGATTTTGCTCGTTCATAGGCGTCTTTCAGCTCACTCATGCAATGGGCCATGCGCATGCCGCGTCCGCCGCCACCATTGACGGCTTTCAGCATAATGGGAAAGCCCACATCCTTGGCAAACTTTTCCACTTCAGCAAAGTTCATGACTGGTCCGTCACTGCCGGGAATAAACCGGATACCGGCCTTTTTGGCCTGTGCGCGGGCGTTGACTTTGTCACCGAACATGGTGAGGTGGTCGATATGGGGGCCAATGAACGTGATGCCTTCTTCGGCGCAGCGCCTAGCAAGGTCTGCGTTTTCCGAAAGAAAGCCATAGCCGGGATGGATGGCGTCGACATGGTGCTCATGGGCCACCCGGATGATCTCTTCTATATCAAGGTAGGCATCGACTGGCTTTTTCCCTTTCCCGATCAAATAAGACTCATCGGCGCGGAAGCGATGGAGGGATAGGGAATCTTCTTTACTGTAGACCGCAATTGTTCGGATTCCCATTTCGTGACAGGCACGAAAAACACGAATTGCAATTTCGCCGCGATTGGCGACCAGGACGGACGTAATTTTTTTCATAGAAGGACCTCCCCTTGGATTCGCGGTCAAAGGACTATGCCTAGGAACCGGGTAATAAGAAAAAGGTAATAGTCAATATAGAAATTTTCTTACTGTAGTTGCTATTATAACAAATGAATTTCATTATGCAACTAAAATCGTTCGATTTATTAAGAAAAATGGGTGCTCGCTTTGCAACTGTTAGAAACCATACAAATCCGCCTTTTCTTTCTCCAAGGTTTTCTTTTTGAAAGGGGGAGATCCTCATCTCCCGAAACGGTTGCGTTCTTCCCATATTATGGTATAATACAAAGAATGCAGTCCACCGCAGACTGCTTTAAATCTGCCCAATTGAAAGGGGTTTTATGATGTCCAGCTTTTTGAAGGATTTTAAAGCTTTTGCACTTCGCGGTAACGTTGTCGACATGGCTGTCGGTGTGATCATTGGCGGTGCTTTCGGTAAGATTGTCGCTTCCTTTGTGTCCGACATCATCATGCCGCCTATTGGGATGATCTTGGGTGGGGTTGATTTCTCAAACCTCTTTATCAATCTTTCCAGCAAGAAAGTTGATACCCTTGCAGAAGCAACGGCTGCCAAGGTTCCTGTCATTGCCTACGGGAAATTCATTACGACGGTCATTGATTTTCTCATCATGGCTTTTGTCATCTTCCTCATGATTTCCCTCCTGAATCGCTTTAAGAAGGAAGAAAAGGAAGAACCAGCACCAGAGACGCTTTGCCCATTCTGTAAGATGCCCATCGATCCGGCCGCAACAAAATGTCCGCATTGTACTTCTGATATCCCCAAGGACAGTCACTGAGATTGCTTTTGCTGATCCATGCAGTCGTTCCTTTGCAAAATAGGGGACCTGCATGGGTCCTTATTTTTATCATAACAAGGAGGTTTGTCCATGAGCGTCATTGATACTCTCAAGGAACGGGGTTACCTTAAACAGTTATCCCACGAAGAAGAAATCAAGGAATTATTGGAAAAGGAAAAGATCACATACTATATTGGCTTTGATCCGACGGCGGACAGCCTTCATGTAGGTCATTTCATCGCTCTTATGGTCATGGCCCATATGCAGCGTGCCGGTCATCGTCCCATTATCCTCATGGGCGGCGGTACGGGTATGATCGGTGACCCAAGCGGCAAAAATGAGATGCGCAAGATGCTGACACCGGAATTCATTCACCACAATGTGGAATGCTTCAAGAAACAGGTTGGCCGCTTCATCGATCTGTCGGACGGCAAGGCCATTGTTGCCGATAACGCGGACTGGCTGCTGGGGCTCAATTACATCAAGTTCCTCCGCGAAGTAGGCGTTCATTTTTCTGTCAACCGGATGCTGGGGGCAGAATGCTACAAGAACCGCCTTGCCAGTGAAAATGGACTTTCTTTCTTTGAAATGAACTATATGATCATGCAGGCCTATGACTTCTATGTCCTTCATAAGAAGTATAACTGCGTGATGGAACTGGGCGGTGATGACCAGTGGTCCAATATGATTGCCGGAGTGGAACTCATTCGACGTAAAGATCGTCAGCCCGCTTTCTGCATGACCAACACCCTCTTGACCAACAGTCAGGGCCAGAAAATGGGCAAGACCGTCGGCGGAGCCGTCTGGCTGTCAGCAGAAAAAACCTCTCCCTTTGATTTTTATCAATACTGGAGAAACGTCGATGACGCCGATGTGGAAAAATGCCTGGCTCTCCTGACCTTCCTTCCCATGGATGAAGTACGCCGTCTCGGCGCCCTTGAAGGGTCAAAAATCAACGAAGCAAAAGTGACCTTAGCCTATGAAGTGACAAAACTGGTTCACGGAAAAGAAGAAGCCGATAAGGCCAAAGCAGCCGCGGAAGCCCTTTTTGGTGCTGGCGGGGATATGGGAAATGCCCCTGTGGTGGAAGTTACGAAGGAGCAATTCGGAAGCCCGCTTTTGGACCTTCTTTTTGATGCCAAGATCATTGCTTCCAAGAGCGAAGGACGCCGCCTGATCCAACAAAATGGCCTTACGGTCGGGGATACGAAGGTAACGGATGTGGCCGCCGCGCTATCGGAAACCCTTTTTGAAGGTAAAACGGAGGTCCTCCTCCGCAAAGGAAAGAAAAAATATTATCGTCTCATCTTAAAATAAAAGATGATTGTAAAGGTCCTGCCCCTTCTATTTGAAGGGGGGACCTTTTTCCCATGGGAAAAAAATGAGTCAGCTAAACATGGATTTCACAATAGTTATTTTATAGAAACTATTATCAATAAGAATTTAGTTTAAATTAGCGAATTTTTCACATAAATCTTTAAAATGAGATATAATAGAGGAGTCAATAAACCTGATTTTCATGAGTGCCCCTTGGGGGGCTTTTCGAGGGGAAATTTGTCCCATTGTCCTTACGTTGGAGAGGGATCCTGCCCATGGGATTCGGGGTGTATAGAAAATAGGGAGGATGTTAACGTCATGAATTACGAAAAGGAATACGCAAAGAAACTCACGACGCCGGAAGAAGCCGTTAAAATCGTAAAAAGCGGTGACTGGGTAGACTATGGGTGGTGCGCCAACCATCCCCGCGTACTGGATAAGGCCCTGGCGGAACGGATGATCAAGGAACCGAGCCTGACAGATCTTAAGTTCCGCGGCGGTGTTGCGCTCTGGATGCCGGAAGTGGCCAAGATTCCCAATGCCAAGGAACAGATGTGCTGGAATTCCTGGCATGCAAGTGGTTATGAAAGAAAACTCACGGATAACGGAATTGGCTACTATGCGCCGCTGCGTTTTTCCGAGCTCCCCCGCAATTACCGCGACAACATTAAACATGTCGATGTCACGTTCATCCAAGTGGCTCCGATGGATAAACATGGGTACTTTAATTTCGGCCTTTCCGCATCCGATATTGCAGCCGTGATCGAAGTCTCCGAAAAGGTTGTCGTTGAAGTCAATCCTCTGATGCCGGTCGTCTTAGGTGGTACGGAAGTCAGTGTCCATATTGATGATGTTGATTTCATTGTTGAAAATGAAGGCATTCCCATGGCCGATCTGCCGAGCGGTGTTCCCAGTGAGATTGATGAAGCAGTTGCCAAGCTCATTGTTCCGGAAATCCCGAATGGTGCCTGCTTGCAGCTCGGAATCGGCGGTATGCCGAACGCTGTTGGTGCCATGATTGCCAAGAGCGACCTCAAGGATCTTTCCGTTCATACGGAAATGTATGTCGATGGGTTTGTTGATATCGCTAACGCCGGCAAGCTGACCTGTGCGCAGAAGAATATTGACAAGGGCCGTCAGGTCTTTACCTTCGCTGCCGGCACGAAGAAACTCTATGATTATGTAGACAATAACCCTGCCATCATGGCTGCTCCGGTTGATTATGTCAATGATGCCCGTGTCGTTGCCCAGATCGATAACTTCATGTCCATCAATAACTGCATCGAAGTGGACCTGACCGGTCAGGTGGCTTCCGAATCGGTTGGGCACAGACATATCAGCGGTGCTGGCGGACAGCTTGACTTCATGTTGGGAGCTTATCTGTCCAAGGGTGGTAAGAGCTTCCTTTGCTGCTCTTCTGCCTTTAAGGGTCATGATGGGGAAATCAAGAGCCGTATCGTTCCGACCTTAACGCCTGGCGATGCCATTACGGCGACGAGAACGAACCTCAACTACTTTGTCACGGAATACGGGATTGTCAATCTCAAAGGGATGACCACGTGGCAGCGTGCAGAAAAACTGATTTCCGTTGCCCATCCGGATGTCCGCGAAAAACTGATCAAAGATGCAGAAAGCATCGGGATTTGGAGAAATTCCAACAAACGCTGATAAGCTATGGGAAAAGGGCCGTGAGAATTTTCACGGCCCTTTTTTGGCGGCTCGTAAGGAAGACCTGTTCACTCCGGTTTTCTTCCCATACGCTGTGTGGTACAATAGAAAAAGCGTAGGAATTCATCCTCGCAATCTGTTTTCCAGTTAAGGAGGATCCATCAATGAAAACCGTTCATGTAGCGGCTGCGGTCATGATCCGCGGCGACCGTGTCTATGCGACCCAGCGTGGCTACGGTGAATTTAAGGATAAATGGGAGTTTCCCGGCGGTAAGGTGGAAGCTGGGGAAACCCCGGAAAAGGCCTTGGTCCGTGAAATCAAGGAAGAACTGGCTGCCCAAATTTCAGTGGGAAAACGGCTCACGACCGTCGAATATGATTACCCTGAATTCCATCTGGTGATGGACTGCTACCTTTGCAGCGTCGATCCCAGTACCTTGAAGCTCTTGGAACATGAAAATGCCGAATGGCTTACTTGGCGTGACTTCAATAAGATGGACTGGATGGAAGCTGATAAGAAGGTCGTGGAAGCCGTTAAGGCTTTCTTCAAGGAAGCGGAAAGAAAAATCATGTAACCTAAACGCAAAGGACGCAAATACCTGGCTGGTGCAGGCAAAGGTCCATGAAATCAAAAAAGGAGCATCCCTCCAAGCAAGGATTTTGTTTGGAGGGATGCTCCTTTTTCAATAAAAAATTTCCACCGAGGTAAGAAAGAGGGGGAGTCCTTTTCTATCCTTCTGCAAGAAAGCTGCAGGACCGAATCCTGCAGCTTTCTTCCTGATCTTATTGTTTTGGCGGTCTGACAGGCGGAGGAGCAATACTGCTCTTAGGCGCTGACGATTCGCTGGAAGAGGCTTTGGAACCGCTTTCAGAAGGCTTGGCATCCTGCGCTTCCTTCTTCTCATCGGCTGCTTTCTTTTTCTTTTCTTCTGCCTCTTTCTTTTTCTTGTCCTCTTCGGCTTTCTTGTCATCGTTGGGTTCACTTACCCGAACCGGTTCCTTGAAGCCGCTGGGACGTTCAAAATCTTCCACAGGCAGTTCATCGACGGCGTAAGTCATGAAGGTCCGCCATAAGGTGGCCGGTTCACCGCCGCCCGTCATCCCGCCTAAGGAATCATTGTTGTCGTCGCCAATCCAGACGGCAGCGGCCAGATTTGGTGTGAAGCCGACGAACCAAGCATCGCGGTATTCACTCGTGGTCCCCGTCTTGCCGGCAGAAGGTCTGCTGATGGCAGCGCCGCGCCCGGTACCGCGGGTCATGACATCTTCCATCATGCTGATCAGCATATAGACGCTGCTCGGTTTAGCTACTGTAACAGGGTCTGCTTTGTGTTCGTAGATGGTCTTGCCGTTCCGATCCACAATCTTGACGATTGGCGTCGGTTTGTTGAATTTTCCCATGTTGGCAATGGCGCCATAGGCACCTGCCATTTCAAGGGGCGTGACGCCGTGGGTCAGGCCACCTAAGGCCATGGCCGAGTTGTCATCGGACTGGGGTCCATCTTCAACAAGGGTCGTAATGCCCATTTTCTTGGCAAGCTTCAAGACATTGCTGTTGCCGTATTTTTCACTGATCTTGATGGCCGGAATGTTGTACGAATAGGTGAGAGCCCGGCGATAGGTCATTTTGCCGTGGAAGCGGCGGTCATAGTTCTGCGGGTTCCAGCTGCCGGGAATGGGGGAGTCATCGACAATGTCGTTTGGTGTGGCACCATGTTCCAAGGCGTTAAGGTAAACAAAAGGTTTAAAAGCGGAACCCGGCTGGCGCTCTGCCATGACGGCCCGGTTGAACTGGTCCGTCCCGCGGCCGCCAATCATGGCTTTGATGTATCCTGTTTTCGGATCGATTGCGACAATGGCTGACTGGGGCTGCTTAAGCTTATTGCTGTCCGTGTAGTAGGTCGGCGTCAGGGCTGCGGCCCGTTCAGCGGCTTTCTGCATGGTTGGGTCAAGGGAGGTATAAACCTTGAGCCCTTGCTTATAGACGGCATCGGGACCAAATTTATCAATGAGGATCTGGATGCAGTAGTCGATGAAATAGCTTTTGGAGCCAGGATTTGAAGTCAGGCTCTTATATTCGAGCTTTTCCTCACTTGCTTTTTTGTGTTCTTCCGGCGTGATGAAATTATACTTTTCCATCTGGCTGAGGACCGTTTCCTGACGGGCCTTGGCTGCCTTCGGATTGGCTTTCGGGTTGTAATAATTCGGGCTCTTGGGAATCCCGGCAATCATAGCGGCCTCGGCAAGATCCAAATCTTCAACATGTTTCCCAAAGTAGGTATTGGCTGCCGTTTCGACCCCGTAGGCCCCTTGACCGAAGTAAATCTGGTTCATGTACATTTCCAGAATTTCCTTTTTGGTGTACTTCTGTTCAATCTGGAGTGCAATGAAGGCTTCGTGGATCTTTCTCGTCAGCGTCCGTTCCTGCGTAAGGAAGTAGTTTTTGGCCAGCTGCTGGGTAATGGTACTGCCGCCTTGGACCTCATCATAACGAATGTAGGTGTAGATGGCGCGGGCAATCCCTTTGAAGTCAATTCCGCCGTGTTGGTAAAAGCGGATGTCTTCAGCTGCAAGGAACGCGTTCTGCAGGTTTTTAGGTACCTTACTGATGGAAACGGGGATACGGTCTTCTTCGGAATCAACGGTCGAAATCAGGTCGCCATTGATGTCATAGAACTGGGACGACGCCATGGGCACCATATCTTTTGACATAATCTTGGCTGTTGTGAACTTTGCCAGGGCAAAGAAAGCCGTGAGGGAAATGAACCCTACAAGGATCAGGGCAAGGACAGCCGAAAGAATCATGCCTCCTAATTTTTTCTTTTCCCGAGGATTTCGGGGCTTGAGGAGATTCCTCCAGTTTCTTTTTCCTTTATACGTCATTGTGTCAGCTCCTGTTTCTAGATTGATCTGATGGAAAAAGCAAATAGCTAACCGTATTATATCACAACTTGACGGACTGCAATAGAAATTCTTTCCGAATTCGCATGCCTTGTGGCCCTCGAAAGGGGAAGGGAGGGTAGGTCCTTCTTCTTTTGGGACTTTCAATATGATATAATATAAGTTCAAAATTCTGTTATGCTATTTTCTTTCTATGATATAAGGAGATTTTCATGAGACGAGAAGATGTTGAACTTTTGGCCCCGGCTGGGACCTGGGAGGCCCTTGAGGCGGCTGTTTTTGCCGGTGCCGATGCGGTTTATCTGGGTGGCTCTGCTTTTGGCGCTCGGGCCTATGCCGAAAATTTTGGCCCTGAAGAACTGCAGCGGGCCATCACTTTTGCTCACCTGCACCATGTTCGTATCTATGTCACGGTCAATACCCTTGTCACTGATGAGGAAATGAAGGCGCTGGGGGACTATGTCACGTTCCTCAGCAATATCGGTGTTGATGGCATCATTGTCCAGGATCTTGGCATCATCCGGCTTTGCCGCCGCACGGTACCTGAACTGGAACTGCATGCCAGTACGCAGATGACCATTACCAATTCCGCTGGTGCCATCTTTGCCTACCATCAGGGTATGCCCCGTTCTGTCATGGCTAGGGAAACCACCTTAAAGGACTTAAAAACAATCTGTCAAAAGACGCCTGGTGAGATCGAGACATTCATGCATGGCGCACTCTGCATCTGTTATTCCGGTCAGTGTCTTATGTCAAGCCTCATCGGCAGCCGCAGCGGAAACCGGGGCCGCTGTGCCCAGACCTGCCGCATGCCCTATACCTTGGTCAACAAGGAGGGAAAGGACATGCTCCAAAACGCTGATGCCGGTCAGTATCTCTTGAGTCCAAAGGATATGAACACCCTTGACATCCTCCCCCAACTCATCGAAACCGGCGTTCGGTCCTTTAAAATCGAAGGGCGCATGAAACGGCCTGAATACGTGGCCGTCGTGACAGATATCTACCGCCGCGCCATTGACCGCTATTTCACAGGCAAGTACGTTGTCCCTGAAAAAGATCGTGAACACATTGAACAGATCTTCAACCGTGATTTTACGACGGCCTATCTTGAGAAAAAGCCGGGACGAACCATGATGAGTGACCGCCGCCCCAATAACCGCGGCATCCTTCTGGGCCGGGTTGTTTCCTTGAATAAAGATCACACGGAAGGTACGATCAAGCTCGAACGGACCCTGCACCTGGGGGACGGTCTGGAATTTTGGGTGAGCGTCGGCGGCCGCGTGGGAACGATTGTCGATGCCATGACGGTCAATGGAAAGAGCCGTGACGTAGCCGAAGTAGGCGAGAAGGTTACCATCTCCGTACCTCGAGGCCTCCGTCTTAACGACCGCGTTTTCCGGACGAATGACCACGAACTCATGATCTATGCTGAAAGTTTCTTTGGCCCGGAACATAAAAAACGCATTCCCCTGTCCTTTTATGTGACCGCTCCTTTCGGAAAGCCTATGACCATTACGGCTGCGGATGATGAAGGTCATACGGGGACGGCACAGACTCAGTTCATTGTAGAAAGGGCTCGCAAGCATGCCCTTGATGAAACCGTGGTGCGAAAACAGGTGGACCGCCTGGGCAACACGGAATTTTCTTTAGGGAGCTTGCTCCTTACGTGCGATGACAATGTCATGGTTCCCATGAGTGAAATCAATGAAGCGCGCCGTCTTGCTGTAGAAGCTCTCACGAAAGCGCGCCTTGAGGATTTTTGCCCGCCCCGCAAAAAGGTTCAATGGAGTGACCGCAATTTGTCCCAGCCTGTCAATCATTCTCTGCGCCGCCATGCTGAACTGTCCGTCCATGTTGATACCTTGGATAAGGCCAAAGCCGCCCTTTCAGGCGGCGCCGACGTCCTTATTGTTGGCGGCGACAGTTTTACCCTGCCTCTTTTGACGCTGAAAGACCTTGAAACTCTTGGCGGCTGGGTCCGGGAAAAGGGAAAGAAGTGGTATATCGGCACGAGCCGTATTGTTTCCGAAGGACAGCTTTCCTACTATGATCAGGTCCTACCCCGTTGGCAGGCCCTGTCGCCTGACGGAATCGTCGTGAGCAATAACGGACTTGTAGAAAAGGTCCTTGCCCAGGGACTTCCTTTGTGGGTCGATTGGAACCAAAATACCTTTAACAGCCAGAGCATCCTTTTTTGGCAGGAACTTGGCGCTGAGGGCATCACGCTGTCTCCGGAACTTACGCTCTCCCAAGTCGAGGGCCTTGCGAGGAAGTCAAACCTGCCCTTGGAATGCCTTGCCGAAGGCTCCCTTGAAATGATGGTCTCCGAATATTGTGTAGAGGGCAGCTTCCTCGGCCATCTTGATCAAGGCCACTGTGATTATCACTGCAAAGAAGCCGGTTTTCTCGAGGACCGGAAGAAAGTCCGTTTCCCGTTGAAACAGGACCAATTTGGCCGGATGCATATCCTCAATGGTCAGCGCCTTTCCATGCTGGCCCATGCAAAGAAAATGGAGAAGATAGGCCTTGCCCGGCTGCGGTTTGACGCCCGGAATGCTTCTGTCGAAGAGACTGGCGTCCTGACCGCCATGTACCGGGGCGTTCTTGACGGGGTGACCCTTGTCGAGGAAAATGAACCGGGAACCACGCGGGGCCATTATTTTAGAGGTGTCTTATAATGGCAAAATTTGCAATCAATACATTGGAATTTACCAAGGTCAGGGAAAAACTCAGCCAGTACGCTGGTACGGCCATGGGGCAGCGTCTTGCCATGGAACTGATGAGTTCTTCCCGCTTTGAGGAGGTCAAACTTTCTCAGGAAGAAACTGCGGAAGCGGTCCGTATCCTCGATGAAGGCCGGCGTATTCCCTTAGGGGGCATTACGGATATTTCTGGATTGGTGAAACGTACCCGTGTCGGCAGCCTTCTTGATCCGGAAGAATTCAAGGCCATCCAGGATGCCATTTCGGGGATGCTGGACCTTAAGGCATTCCTTAAGGAGGTAAGAGAAACGGCGCCTGCTCTTGTGCGTTACGGCGATGAGCTTTATGATTTTTCGCGCCTTTCTAAGCAGCTATCCAGCGTCCTTGATGAAAAAGGCAATATCAAGGATACAGCTTCGGTGAAGCTCTCGGGCCTTCGAACGGGCATCCTCGTTGCTCGCAACCGGGTAAAGGATAAGCTTTCCGACCTCCTGCATGACCCAAACAACCAGAAATATTTCCAAGACGCCCTCGTCACCATGCGTGAGGATCGGTATGTCATCCCCATCAAGCAAGAATATCGCCTTAATTTTCCTGGCATTGTCCATGACCAGTCGTCAAGCGGGGCGACGCTCTTCATTGAACCGATGGCTGTTGTCAATCTCAATAACGACATCAAGAAGTATATCCTTGAAGAAAAGGCGGAAGTGGAACGCATCCTGCGAACGTTGACAAGCCATGTAGGGGCTGAAGCAGACCATATCCTTGAGAGTCTTACCGTTGTGGCCCAAGTGGACCTCATTTCGGCCAAGGCTCTCTATGCCGAGGCGCTTGGGGCGCGGCGACCCATGATGGTCCTTGATCACAATCTGCGTATTGTCAAGGGCCGTCATCCCCTTTTGGAGCAGGATTCTATTGTCCCCCTTGATATTGAGCTGGGTCGGGACTTTACGACGCTTCTCATTACAGGACCCAATACGGGCGGCAAGACTGTCGCCTTAAAGACCGTTGGCCTCTTTGCCCTCATGGCCCAGGCGGGACTCTTTCTTCCTGCTGAAGAAGCGGTTTTCCCTGTTTTTTCCGGAATTTACGCCGATATTGGCGATGAACAGAGTATTGAACAGAGCCTGTCCACGTTTTCCGGTCACATGAAGAACATGATTTCCATAATAAGGGAAGCCACGGATCGCGATCTGGTCCTTGTCGATGAAGTCTGTGTCGGGACCGATCCGACAGAAGGAGCAGCCCTTGCCATGGCCATGATTGAGCATTTTTATAAGGCCCATGTCCTTACGATCATGACAACACATTACAGCGAGCTCAAGACCTTTGCCTATGAACATGAAGGCATGCAGAACGCCAGCGTCGAATTTGATCCGGAAACGCTGCGTCCGACCTACCGTCTTCTTATGGGGGTCCCGGGAAGCAGCAACGCTTTTTATATCAGCCGCCGTTTGGGCCTATCTGAAGACATTCTTGATGAGGCACGGACCTTTATCAATGAGCGGCACAGCAATATGGAACGGGTGCTCCAGAATCTTGAAGGAGAGCGGCGGGAATACGAAAGCCGCAAGGATGAAATTGAAACGCTGCGGCGGGAAACGGAAATCCTCCGCAACCAGCTGAAAGCAGAAAAGACCCGTCTTGAAAAGAGCCGGAATGACATCCTTCGCAAGGCCCGGGAAGAAGCGGATGAGCTTTATCGCAACGCCCGCCGTGAAAGCCAAGGCATCCTCAAGGAACTGCGGGCTCAGCAGAATCTCGTGGAAAGCGCCAAAGTCGAACAGCTGGCTGAGATGAGCCGCAAGGCCCTTAGTAAGAATTTTTCCATTTCGGGCCGCACGGAGCCGGAAGGGCAGGGCCTTACAAGCGGCAACGCGGCTGTTGGCAAGGTGGTCTTTGTCAAGACCCTGGGCCAGGAAGGAAAGATTACAGCTGTCAATGGCCGTGATGTGACGGTTGCTGTCGGCGTCATGAAGATGAATGTGTCCATGAAGGATTGTATTCTCACAAAGGCCCAGCCAGTTTCGCCGCAAAAGACGTACCGGACGCTTAAGAAAAGTTCCGGCAGCCGTCATGAGTTCTTTGTTAAAAAGGCCCAGGATACGTCTATCCAGACCGATGTACGGGGGAAAACCGTGGATGAAGCCATCCCTGACGTGGATAAGGCCATTGATGACGCGTTGCTTGCCGGTATGGACCGCTTCCGCTTGGTTCATGGAAAGGGCACGGGCATGCTTCGCAAGGGACTGCTCGAATACCTCAAGCAGCATCCCAATGTGAAAAAAACAGAAATGGCACCTCTTAACGAAGGCGGTTTTGGAGCAACCATCGTGTACGTCAAATAGAAGGAACCGACCGGCTCATACAGGAGCCTTATGGAAAAACTCCTTGCCTTTTATATCTATTAATGATAAAATGTTTCGGTAAAGCTAATTGGTGGAGGTGAAAACATGCCGAATATTAAGTCTTCCGTTCGTAGCGTCAAGACTGATGCTGAGCGCCGCGCTGCCAATGGCCCCGTCAAGGCGGAAATCCGCAGTACTGCACGTAAGGTTGAAGCTTTTGCTGCTGCTGGTTCCAAGGATGAGGCTCAGGCCGCTCTTAAGACCGCTGCAAGCTTACTCGATAAAGCTGCCCGCAAGGGTACGGTGAACAAATTTGCTGCTGCTCGCAAAAAGTCCCGTTTAGCCAAGAAAGTCAACGCAGTCAAATAAGACAGTCCAAAAGACTGACAGCCATTCGGCTGCCAGTCTTTTTGCTATACGGAAGCTTTTTCAGCAGCGGCTTTTTTACAAGGAGCCATCCTTCATGCTATAATGAAAATAACCCCCACGCGGCTTATGCCGCGCGGTGTTTTTAGCTTATTGAAATCTTGGAGGTAGAATCAATCCATGCCACAGACCCATAGAATCCGGAATTTTTCCATCATTGCCCATATCGATCATGGAAAATCCACGCTTGCTGACCGCCTCATCGAAAAGACAGGGACCCTTTCCAAGCGGGAAATGGAAGACCAGATCCTTGACAATATGTCCCTTGAACGGGAGCGGGGCATCACCATCAAGGACCAGGCCGTCCAGCTTGATTACCATGCCAAAGACGGCAATGATTACATCTTGAACCTTATTGACACCCCGGGCCATGTCGACTTCAACTACGAGGTCTCCCGAGCTCTCGCTGCCTGTGAAGGCGCACTCCTTGTCATCGACGCGACTCAGGGCATTGAAGCGCAGACCCTGGCCAACGTCTACCTTGCAATGGAACATGACCTTGAAATCATCCCGGTTATCAACAAGGTGGATCTTCCTAGTGCCGATCCTGACCGGGTCATCAAGGAAGTGGAAGATGTCCTGGGTATTGATGGGTCGGAAGCCATTCTTTGCTCGGCAAAAACGGGCCTTGGCATTGATGAGGTCCTGGAGGCTGTTGTTAACCGTATCCCGGCTCCCCAAGGGGATGACGCGGCACCGCTGCAGGCGCTCATCTTTGACTCTAAATTTGACTCATATAAAGGGGTCATGCTCTACTTACGTGTTATGAATGGCTGCCTTAAAAAGGGCATGACGATCCGCCTTATGGCAACGGGAAAAGTCTATGAAGTTACGGAAGTGGGCGTCTTCAAACCGGCCCTTGTCAATGTTGAGGAACTGGGGGAAGGCATGGTTGGTTTCCTTGCCGCGTCCATCAAGAACGTCCGCGATGCGCGGGTGGGGGATACCATCACGGATGAAAACCATCCCGCTGCCAAGGCCCTGCCCGGTTATCGCAAAGCAACTCCCATGGTGTACTGTGGTCTTTATCCTGTGGAAAATTCCGATTATGATAACCTCCGCGATGCTCTGGAAAAACTGCAGCTCAACGATGCTTCCCTCATGTTTGAGCCGGAAACTTCCTCCGCCTTGGGGTTTGGCTTCCGCTGCGGTTTTTTGGGGCTCCTTCACATGGATGTCATCAAGGAACGGCTGGAAAGAGAATATAACCTCGCCTTGATTACAACCGCACCCAACGTCATTTACGAAGTTGTCCGTACGAATGGGGATGTGGAAATGGTGGACAATCCTTCTCTTTTCCCACCCCAAACTGTCATCGACCATGTAGAAGAGCCCTTTGTTAATGCAACCATCATCGTACCCAAGGAATATGTGGGACCTGTGATGGAACTGTCCCAAGAAAAACGTGGGGAATATGCCAATATGACCTATCTTGATGAAAACCGGGTCATGCTCCACTACAGCCTGCCTTTAAGTGAAATCATCTTTGATTATTTTGACCGCTTGAAATCCGTATCCCGCGGTTATGCCTCCCTTGACTATGAACTGTCGGGATATCGGCCCAGCGATATGGTCAAAGTCGATATCCTCCTAAATGGGGATCCTGTCGACGCGTTGTCGGCCATTGTCCATCGGGACCGCGCCCAAGTACGGGGCCGCGCCCTTGTGGAAAAATTGCGCAAGATCATTCCCCGGCAGCTTTTTGAAATCCCCATCCAGGCCGCAATCGGAAGCAAGATCATTGCTCGTGAGAACGTCAGTGCCCTGAGAAAGGACGTTCTTGCCAAATGCTATGGCGGTGATATTACGCGTAAACGTAAACTTCTTGAAAAACAAAAGGCCGGGAAGAAACGGATGAAACAGGTTGGCTCCGTGGAACTGCCCCAAGAAGCCTTCATGGCCATCCTTAAAATGGATGAAAAGTAAGCATTTCCTTGCTTGCGGGGATTGTCCTTTCTTTACCTAGACTGGCGGACAGTTCATTTTTCATAAAAAGCAAAGAAGGGGGCCTTTGTCATGAAGGCTGACAAGAAAGAAAACGCTCTCCTTAAGGGAAAAGTAAGCTCGCAGGACCTAATCTTCTCGGTCCTTTCAGAAAAAATCAAAAAGGGAATCCTTTCGGCTGGTGAAGAATTGAAACAGGTGGAACTGGCCAAATCCTTTGGTGTTTCTCGGATGCCTGTAAGAGAGGCTTTGAATCGTCTCGTGGCAGAAGGTTATGCAGAAAAGCTTTCCAACCGCCACATCATTGTGCGGGGAAAAAAAGGTTCCCCTGATGGCTTGGATCTACCCATGCAGGAAAAAATAAAAGAACCGCTCAAAAATACGGCCATCCAGCCTATCAATCTCTTGCCCGCGCGGGAACAGGTCGCCTCCTATTTGCGCAAGGCTATTTTCCGTAAGGAAATCGAGACGGGAACGGTCCTGACTTTGGAAGAAACGGCCCGCAGGATGGGTGTATCCGTCACCCCTGTGCGGGAAGCTCTGCAGCTGCTTTCTTCCCAGGGACTCGTCCGGCTGCGTCCCAATAAAGGGGCCGTTGTTCTAGGCATGAGCACTAAGAACATTCGTGACCACTATGCCGTGCGCGCGCTCCTTGAAGGCGAAGCTGCTTATCTTGCAGCGCAGGAAGGGACCGATATTTCCGGCATTGAAGCTGTCTATAAAGATATGAAGCGGTCCCTTGCGGAGAAAAATTACAGTGCTTATAAGGACTACAACGAAAGCTTTCATATGGCCATTTGGAAAGCCTGTGGCAATGAGAAATTGGAACATCTTGCAGCCAATCTATGGAGTGGTCTATCCATGGGATATCTGGTCACCGAAGAGGAATATGCCAAGATTTCCAGCATAGAGCACGATGAGCTCATGCAAGCCCTGCGGGCCCATGACGGCAAGCGGGCGAGGGCGCTCATGGTTGCCCATATGAAGCGCAGCATGGAAGACGTGCTCACCAATTACCGCAGCTTTGTCACAAGGGAAGAAAAATAAAAAATGGATATATCTATTTTATAAACAAACAAAAATGGATAGCAGTGCCTGCGTTGGCGCACTCGTAGAGACGAGATTTTCCAAAAGTCACAAAGTGATTTTCGGAAAGTCTCTTTTTTTATGAGCAGAATGGAAAACACCTGATAAAAACTCGACTAATTAGATAATATTCGTAAGAGCATTTCGTTAATTGTATGGAAAAAACAGAAAACTCTATGATTCTCTTGACGAAATATCAAATTTGGAATATAGTCTAATCAAGAAATGGATACTTTATTAAATATAAAATACAAATGTATATTTTAAAATGTATCCAATGGCGCCAATTCTATCTAAGGGAGGAATTGCTATGTCACCCGTTGCCATTACGTTGGCACTGCTCTTATTTGTTATTGTTATGTTTGTTTGGGAAAAGATTCCACTGGCGGTTACGTCCATCATTGCGCTCCTTGTCCTGGTTCTTACAGGAGTCCTCAGTCCCAAGGATGCCTTTGGTGGTTTTGTCGATAACAATCTGATCCTTTTTGTTGCTATGTTCGTGATTGGGGGCTGCTTTTTTGAAACCGGTATGGCCAATCGGGTGGGCGGCATCGTCACCAAATTCGCCCATACGGAACGGGAACTCATTGTTGCGGTCATGCTTGTGACGGGCATCATGAGCGGCTTTCTTTCCAATACAGGAACGGCCGCTATCTTGATTCCAATCGTCATTGGAACGGCATCAAAATCTGGTTTTTCCCGTTCCCGCCTGCTCCTTCCCCTCATCTTTGCTGCTGCCATGGGCGGGAACCTCTCCATTATCGGCGCTCCGGGCAACCTTTTAGGAAAAGCCGCGCTTCAGAATGTAGGTGTTGAAATCAGTTTCTTTGAATATGGCTTTGTCGGTCTTCCTATTCTTCTGATCAGTACGGCCTTCTTTGCCTGTGTCGGGTATCGTTTCCTGCCGGAAAAAACGAAGAACATGGGAGATTCCATGTATGATGAGGAGCAGGACTTTTCCGATGTGCCGCGATGGAAACAAATGGTTTCCTTGGTTGTCATGGTCCTTACCATTCTTGCCATGATCTTTGAAAAGCAGATTGGCATCAAGTTCTATCTTTCCGGCTGCATCGGTGCAGTTGTCCTTGTGGCCTGCGGCGCTATCAGCGAAAAGGCGGCCTATCGTTCCATTGATATGCAGACCATCTTTGTTTATGGCGGCACCTTGGCCCTTGCCAAAGCCCTTCAAAAGACAGGCGCCGGCAAGATGATTGCTGACACGGTCATTAGTGCCTTGGGACCCAGTGCGTCTCCCTTTGCTCTGCTCGTGGTGGTCTTTCTCCTCGCGACCCTCATGACAAACTTTATGAGCAACTTTGCCACGACTGCCCTTCTCGTACCAATCAGTCTCAATATCTCAGCCGGAATGGGGGCGGATCCCAAGGCCGTTGTCGTCGCTACCGTCATCGGAGCGTCCCTTGCTTTTGCCACTCCTATCGGGATGCCGGCCAATATGATGGTCTTTGCCCCAGGTGGGTATACGTTCAATGATTATGTCAAGGCAGGCCTTCCGATGATTGTGGTTTCCGCTATTATCAGTCTCATTTTGCTTCCCCTCATTTTCCCATTTTATCCTTGAGAAAATGATGACCCATATCAAGCTAGGCAGTTATTAATAAGGAGGAATTTTTAAATGTCACACACTGAACAAGTTGAACAGATGACCGATATCATGGCTCGGTTTGTCGGGTATACGTCCAAGGTCCTGCCGGACGATGTTGCAGACAAATTAAAGGAACTGGCTTCCAAGGAAACCGTACCCATTGCCAAACTGCTATATGAAACCTATGAAAAGAACATGGAGCTTGCCAAAAAGCTTGACCGTCCGTCCTGTCAGGATACGGGCGTGCTGCAGTTCTTTGTAAAATGCGGAACCAAGTTCCCTCTCATTGACGACTTGGAAGCACTGCTGCGTGAAGCCGTGATCCGCACGACGGTTACGACCCCGCTCCGTCATAACAGTGTAGAAACCTTTGACGAATACAATACGGGGAAAAATGTCGGTAAAGGAACCCCTTCCGTATTTTGGTCCATTGAACCAAACTCTGATTCCTGCGAAATCTATACCTATATGGCAGGCGGTGGCTGCACCCTTCCAGGTCATGCCATGGTCCTGATGCCAGGGGAGGGGTATGAAGGCGTTACGAAATTTGTCCTTGAAAGAATGGTCAGCTATGGCCCGAATGCCTGCCCTCCTTTCCTCGTTGGTGTTGGTGTTGCAACCAGCGTTGAAACAGCGGCCCTTAATTCAAAACTGGCCCTCATGCGTCCTGTCGGGTCCCATAACCCGAACGAACGGGCAGCCAAGATGGAACGGCTCTTGGAAGAAGGCATCAATAAGATTGGCCTAGGCCCGCAGGGTATGACAGGATCGGCCTCTGTACTGGGCGTCAATATCGTCAATACAGCCCGCCATCCATCGGCCATCGGTGTTGCCGTGAACATTGGCTGCTGGAACCATCGCCGCGGTCACATCATCTTTGATAAGGATCTGCATTATACTGTTACTACCCACAAAGGAGCTGAATTTTAATGGCTAAGATTATCCTTCATACGCCCATCAAGGACGAAGACATCAAGAACCTCAAAATCGGTGACATTGTCTACCTGACCGGTCACATTACGACCTGTCGTGACGTTGCCCATCGCCGCCTCATCGAGGAAAAAAGGGAACTTCCCGTTGACCTCAAAGGCGGGGCCATCTTCCATGCCGGGCCGATTGTCCGCCCCATTGCCGGCGAAAAGGATCGCTTCGAAATGGTCTCCATTGGACCGACGACTTCCATGCGAATGGAAAAATTTGAAAAGGCCTTCATCAAGGAAACGGGCGTCAAGTTGATTGTCGGTAAAGGCGGCATGGGGGAGGGGACCCAGGAAGCCTGCAAGGAAGATACTTGTATCTTCTGCGTTTTTCCGGCTGGCTGCGCCGTTGTCAGTGCTGTCAATTTCAAGCAGATCATTGACCGTAAGTGGGAAGACTTGGGGATGCCGGAAACCCTGTGGACCAGTGAAGTCGATACCTTAGGGCCCTTGATTGTCGCCATTGATACTCACGGGGACAACCTTTTTGAAGAAAATAAGAAGAAATACCGTAAAACGGCGGAACAGGTCTATGCTGAAATCAGCAAGCAGGTTGGGTTCATAAAGTAATCAGGTCGTTCCCTAACTCAGTAAGTCTCTGAATCAATCGGCCATTTTCTTACGAATTTGTAAGAAAATGGCCGATTTTTATATATAAATTAAATGAGTAATTCGTTTAAAGTGAAAGTTGTATTCTATGAATATAATCGATTTTTAAACATGATTACCAATAATATATATATTATGAATCTATTTTATTTAAAAAATATTATTGACATATAACAAAATTCCTTATAGAATGATCAGACATGAATAAGAATATAGATATAAAAAAGAAACTAAAATAATTAGTTATCATTAAAATGCATAATATTCTGTAAATAATAAACTTAGTTTACGAAACGATTCATTATGCCTATTTTACAATTTGAAAAGAGAAAAAATGGATAAAAGAGAAAAATACCATGGGGGACTGAAGGAAAACAAGGAGGAGATCGATGAGAGGGACAATGAGCTTGCGTAAAAAGATTGCTATCTTGACCATGGCATCTATGACCGTATGGGGAGTGACCGCGCTTTTGCCTTTTAATCAAGGCAGGATTGTGGGAAATGTGGGGTACGCCGCGGAAATCACGCCGGAAAAACAGGTCTCGATGGATTATAAGACATCAGGCGGTACGACTGCCCAAACAACGGGAGATCTATACTATGCTTTCATTGATTCAACCAATTCATGGTGGGGCCACGCAGGGCAAATCTTTGTTACTGATAGCGGCAGCATTGGAACCGCAACGGCACCTCTTGCGCTATACGGACAGGTCCTAGGCGGCCAATACAATACGGCCAGCGGAAATTATTCCGTTGTTTTAGGGGGATCGGGAAATACGGCCTCTGGCGTTTATTCTGTTGTTACGGGCGGCGCCAATAATATAGCTTCAGGGAGAAACTCCATTGTTGTAAGTGGTTCCACCAATACGGCTTCAGGGGAAAATGCGTCTATTATGGGCGGAAATACCAATACAGCAAGCGGCACCAACAGCACAATCATTGGAGGCTCAAATAATAAAAATGGTGCGGCAAACGGGATCATCATTGGTGGGAATCAACACGAACTGACGAGTGGAACGGATACTGTATTTGTTGGCGGAACGGTAAACAAGTCTTCAGGGAATGCTAACCAGTCCGTTCTGATTGGGGGAACAAAAAATACCGTTGGAGGAAGACAGGCGGGCATTTTTGGCGGAACCTATAATATGACAGCAGGTACGCTGACTTCTGTTTATGGCGGGGCCAGCAATACGGTGTCCGGAACGGGGACTGCCATTTTAGGCGGCTGGTCTAATGCTGCAAGTGGGCTCTATTCAGTTTTGGTAGGGGGAGAAAAAGGGGCTGCTCAAGGACAATATTCTGTTGCCCTTGGCGGTGCTTCAACCGCAGATACGGCAAAAGATGCCGTTGCAATTGGCATCGGTGCGTCAGCAAATGTTGAAAAAGGGGTTGCCATCGGTGCAGGCGCCGTGGCCACGGAAGCAGGAACCATTTCCGTCGGACATAACAAAGGTGATAAATATTATCAAACATCGTATACAGTGAACGGGGGAGGAACCGTAAAGGAACAGACTTATAGCAGCAACCTTTATAATCGCTTGGTCAATGTAGGATACGGTAAAGATGGTCACGATGCGGCAACCATGGATCAGCTGACAAAAGTTTCGGCAGGCGATCGCATCAGTGTAGCAAGCGAAACGGACCAAACGACAGGGGCTGCCACTTACAAGATAAGCGTCAACAATGATGGTGCTGTTGCTTCCGGCGATGCGAACCTTGTGGCGGGCGGCACGGTCTATAGCGAAGTGCGGCCTTCATCTGATGGGACCTATGTCAAGACGGCAAGCACGACGGGTGATAACCTTTTGGCCCTTGATGGACAGGTGAAGAGTAATGCCGACAACATCTCCACCAATACGTCGAACATTGCGAGCAACGCGACAGATATTAGGAACCTGAAAGATCTTTCCAATATTACAGCTGACGGACAAACGGTCATCAAGAAAGCTGCTGTAGGGGCCGTCACAGTAAAAGCCGGCGACCGCGTAGAAGTGCAGATGGAAAAAGCGACGGACGGTTCTTCCGTTACGTACACTGTCTCTGCAAAGAATGATGGTAAGGTCGCAAAAGACGACGCAAACCTCGTCTCCGGTGATACCGTGTATAACGCCATTGAGGATGCCAAAAATGCCATCGATACTGACATGGATACGAAGGTCAGTAACAAGGCCGATATTGATGCGTCGAACGTCGGCAAGAACCTCAAAGGGGACGATGGCTCGACGGCTGCTTCGGATGATGCCATCCAGCAGAACCTCAACGCTTGGGGCAGCGCCGTTGGTACGGGCACCATTGATAAAAATAATGGCCAGCTTGTAACGGGCGGAACGGTCTATACGGAAGTGCGTCCGAAGGAAGATGGCACCTATGTCAAGATGGCGAGTACCACTGGTGACAACCTCCTTGCCCTTGATAAACAGGTGGGTACTAATGCGAAGAACATTACGGACCTAACGAATTTGACGAACATCACCGATGCCGGTAAGACGGTCATCAAGAACCTCGCCAAAGGCACCATCGATATGGAAAATGGGTCCTATACGACTGTTTCCTCCCGTGAGGTGGATGGGGTGAAAACCTTCAAGGTCGATGTGGCCAGTGACGGCAAGGTCGAAGAAGGGAACAGCGGTCTTGTGACGGGCGATACAGTCTACGATGCCCTAAATAAGGCTTCGCAGGATACAAACAAAAATCTTGACAAGAAAGCTAACATCGATGCTTCGAACATTGGCAGCAACCTCAAGAACGCCGACGGAACGGCCGCTTCCGAAGAAGACCAGAAGAAGAATGCCGAAAGCTGGGGAAAGGCCATTGGTACGGGCGAGGTGAAAGAAAGTGACAACCGTCTTGTGACGGGCGATACGGTGGCAAAAGCCATCAAGGATGAAACCCGCGTCAGCGAAGACGGCACCTACGTCAAGAAGGATGCAACTGCAGGAGAGAACCTGAAGAACCTTGATGACCAGGTGAAGAGGAACACAGACAATATTACAAGCATCAAGAACATCACCGATAATCTGGACAACAATTATGCCAAGACGGATCTTTCCAACGTTACGGATGAAGGAAAGACGACAATCAAGAACCTTGCCCAGGATGCGGTGAAGGTCGTCAATGGGAAGAACACGACCGTAACGACGAAGACGGAGACAAATGGCAACATTTCCTATGCCGTTAACGTTGATGACAGTGCCATCAAAGATGTCATGAAAGAGGACATGGATAAGAAGGCCGACCGCGATGCAGGAAATCTCACGGATTCCGATGTTACAAGCTGGCAGAAGAAGCTTGGCACGGGCGAATCCCAAAGCGGTGACCATCGGCTCATCAGCGGCGACACTCTCTATAACGCTCTTAAAGAGGTGGATGGAAATACCCTTATGAAAACCGATGGCGTGACCATCAATATCGATCAGACTGGGACGGCAAAGACCATCGATGTTCGTGGTAAAGATGGTGTCACGAGGACCATTACCGGAATTGCCACAGATCCAAGCGATCCGACGAGTGCAGCTAATGTGGATTATGTTGATCACCGCGTAGAGAGCCTCAATAGCCGCATGACCCACGAAGTGAGCCGTGCTGGCGCTGGCGCAGCCGCCCTGGCAGCGCTCCATCCCCTGGAATGGGATCCGGACAGCAAATTTGAATTTGCTCTCGGTTATGGTCACTATAAAGCGGCCAATGCAGCGGCCCTTGGCCTGTTCTACCGTCCGAATGAAGATGTCATGTATAACCTTGGCGGCACCCTTGGCAACGGCGATGCCATGATGAGTGGCGGTGTCACTTTCCGCTTTGGCACAAAGGGCCGGAAGCCAAAGGCTAGTCCGCTTGCCATGCAGCAGACCATCATGGACCAGAACGCCAAGATTGAACATCAAGATGAAATGCTGAAAATCCAGGCAAATAAAATTGATAGTCTTGAAAAAGAACTCCTCGACCTGAAACGCCTGATCACGCAAAAGTAAGCGTAAGAAAGGCTGCAAAGCATCGCTTTGCAGCCTTTTTCTGATTACGCGGCTTCAAAAGACGTGTGTACGTTGAAAAAGTAAAATCGTGGGCGACAAAGTAGATGAGCCCATATGGGACGAGGATTGTAACCCCCTTCCTCTTTCATAAGCTGGGCGCAGGAGATGACGACACGTTATTTTGGAGAAGCGGAGCGATTTTGCTCTTGAATAAAAATATACCCTTCTACCTTCTCATCCATGTTACAATAACCCCATCACACATAAAGGAGTCTTCCAAATGCATCCATGGGAAGCCTATCAAGGCATTTATCTCCATATCCCTTTCTGCCAGCATAAGTGCAGTTACTGTGATTTTATAAGCTACCAGGGGCAGGATGGGGCGGCACGCGCCCGCTACGTCAAGGCTCTGATCAGGGAAATCAGGAGCTATGATGCCCCCCTTCCTGTAAGCCGCGGCGCGACAGTCTATGTTGGCGGCGGTACGCCCAGCCTGCTATCCTTGGAGGAACTCGCCGCCATTTTCCATGCCCTGAAGGAAAAAGGCTATCTCCATTCGCCGCGGGAAGTGACCTTTGAAGCCAATCCGGGAACTGTCGATGAAGCCTACCTTAGGGGACTGCGAGCGTTGGGGGTGGACCGCCTGAGCCTTGGCATCCAGTCTCTAGAGGACAGCGAACTGCGCCTCATGGGCCGTACCCATACAGCGGATGAGGCGCGGCACATTATCCTTCTCAGCAAAAAGGTGGGGTTTACACGTCTGTCCTGTGACCTTATCTATGGATATCCGACGCAGACGGCTGCAAGCGTCGAGGCATCCTTGACGGAACTCATGGCTCTGGGACCCAGCCATATTTCCATCTACGGGCTTTCCGTTGAACCGGGGACCGTCCTTTCCCATAATCTCCGACAAGGGCGCTGGATCCTTCCCACAGACGATGAGACGGGTAACATGTATGACCTCATCATGGACCGCCTCGTCAAGGGCGGCTACGAGCGCTACGAGATTTCCAATTTTGCCAAAGCAGGTGACAAGTCGCGGCACAACCTTGTCTATTGGCACTACAATCCCTACCTTGCCTTTGGCGCCGGAGCGACGCGCTTTGACGGCAGGACACGGGAGAACAACCCGGCTTATCTTGCGGCCTACGAAAGAGGAGAGGCACCGGAGATAGAATGCCTGTCACCTGCCGTCCAGCGGGAAGAAATGATCTTCATGAACCTACGTACCGTAAGAGGCCTCTCCCTCCTGGATTATGAAGCCCGCTTTGGGCGCTCCTTTGCCCTTGATTACGGGCCTCAGATAGAGAACCTCATCCATAAGGGATGGGCCAAATGGGAGGATGGTCATTTTTGTCTCACGCCCCTTGGCATGCAGTACGGGAACCTTGCCTTCGAAGCCTTCATCACAACGGACTGACACCTCACACCATGAAGGGAACGCGAGCAGCCAACACCAAGGACAATACCCCAGCGGAGGCCCTTTTCCATAGGCTTTTTCCCGCATGGGGCCTTCTTTTTTGAGGCTTTTGCTTTTTGTAAATTATTTTTCGGGAAAGTATTGACATTTTGACTAAAGAGGTGTATCTTAACCATTAGATGTTAGCACTCTAAAGTTTCGAGTGCTAATAATCAGGGAAAGAGATGATTACAGTGCTGACCGAACGACAAAAGAAAATACTTCAACTCGTCATTGATGATTACATCGAGACGGCCGAGCCTGTAGGATCCCGTACAATCGCTCGGAAATATAATCTTGGTATCAGTCCGGCGACCATTCGAAACGAAATGTCCGATCTGGAGCTCCTTGGATTCTTGGAGCAGCCCCACACATCGGCAGGACGGATTCCTTCCGCGGCGGCGTACCGCCTCTATGTGGATTCCCTTGCTGGTGAAGGATCCCTGACCCTATCATCGAGCGATATGGCGCTCATCAACAATTGGTTCAGGCAGCGGGTGCATACCATTGACGACATCTTCCAATCCACGGCCAAGATCCTGTCCCGCATGAGCAAGAACGTATCCGTCGTCCTTGCAAACAAGGACAGCGAGGCTACGTTCTCCTACATGAAGTTCCTGCCCCTCAACAAGGGTCAGGCTATCCTGTGCATCGTCACGGAAGAGGGAAATGTCGATCATGGCGTGGTGGAAATCCCCAGCGGAGTAAAAGAAAGTGAGCTGGACCAGATTGCCCAGCGTGTTTCGCAGTACCTTAATGGACGCAAACTGAATGATATTTCGCAGGAGCTCCTAGCAAAGGTACGGGAAATGCTTGCCGGGGACAAACGGCTGTATGCATCCATCGTAAGCCGTATCAAGAAGGTCAAGGCCGGCCAGCAGGAGGACAAGATGTTCCTTGGAGGAACCAAACAACTCCTGGGACAGCCTGAATTCAAGGATACGGAACGGATGCGGGAACTCTTGGGCGTCCTTGAAGAAGAACAGATGCTCAAGGATATGCTAAAGGCCAGCAGTGACTCGGGATTAAGGGTCACCATTGGCAGCGAGAATAAGTTCTCCAGCATCCAGGACTGCAGCATGATCCAAGCGACCTACCGCCTGAATGGCCAGGTCGTTGGGACCCTTGCCGTGTTGGGACCTACCCGTATGGAATACCGCAAGGTCATTTCTGTGATGGATTATCTTCATCACTACCTGAAGGTGGTCATGAATAAAATTGATGAAAAATAGGGAGGACGTACGGTGAACGAAGAGACAAAAGATCCAAAACAACAAGCCGCCGAAATGAGTGCTGACAAAGCGGAAGCAGCAAAGGCCACGGAGGCTGAGGAAAAAAACGCAGAACCGGCAGATGGTACGCCTGATCCCAAGGATCAAACGATTTCCAAGCAGCAAGAGGAAATCGATGAGCTTTCCAATCGGTTGCTTCGTCTGCAGGCCGACTTTGATAATTTCCGCAAGAGAAATACGGAAGAACGGGAACGCTTAGGCCGTTTCGTAACGGCTTCAGTGGTCCGGGAATTCCTGAAGGTCCTCGATAATTTTGAACGCGCCGAGGCCAGTGTGGAAAAAAACCATGATGCCGAGTCCATCTTAAAGGGCATGGCTATGATCCACAAACAGTTTGAAAAGGCCCTTGAAACCCTGCATATCGAAGAGATTCCTGCTGAAGGCAAGCCTTTCGATCCGCAGATCCATGAGGCCGTTATGCAAGGCAGCAATCCCGACCTGCCTGATGACAGCATTGATATGGTCCTTGAAAAAGGTTACCGGATTGGTGATGATGTCATCCGTCACAGCAAGGTAAGGGTTGTCCATAATTAACTGAAGTGAGAACCAGCAAGTTAGTTGCATGAGGAGGAATTTATAATGAGCAAGATCATTGGTATTGACTTAGGGACTACGAACTCTGTTGTCGCCGTGATGGAAGGCGGCGAACCGACTGTTATTACGACCCAGGAAGGCGGCCGCCTTACTCCGTCCGTTGTCGGTTTCACAAAAAATGGGGAACGCCTCGTTGGTCAGCTGGCAAAACGTCAGGCTGTTTCCAACCCGGAACGGACCATCAGCTCCATCAAACGTCACATGGGCACGAAGTATACCGTGACCATTGATGGCAAGGACTATACGCCAGAACAGATTTCCGCTATGATCCTTGAAAAAATGAAGGGGGACGCGGAACGTTATCTCGGCGAAAAAGTCACGGAAGCGGTCATTACTGTACCGGCTTACTTCAACGACTCCCAGCGTCAGGCTACGAAGGACGCCGGCCGTATTGCTGGTCTTGATGTCAAGAGAATCATCAACGAACCGACGGCGGCTGCCCTTGCTTATGGCATTGATAAGTCCGATGACAAGACCGTTCTCGTTTACGACCTTGGCGGCGGGACCTTCGATGTTTCCATTTTGGAACTGGGTGATGGCGTCTTCGAAGTTAAATCCACGACCGGTGATACCCATCTGGGCGGCGATGACTTCGACCATCGCATCATGGATTGGATGACCGATGAATTCAAGAAACAAAACGGCATTGACCTGACAGGTGATAAGATGGCCATGCAGCGGATTCGTGAAGCGGCTGAAAAAGCCAAGATTGAACTGTCCAGCATGATGACAACCAATATCAACCTGCCGTTCATTACGGCTGGTGCCAATGGCCCGCAGCATCTTGACATGGATCTTACTCGTGCCAAATTTGACAGCATGACGAGTGACCTTGTTGACCGCACTATCCAGTGTGTTCATACGGCCCTCAGTGATGCCAAGATGACCGTCAATGATATTGATAAGATTCTCCTTGTTGGCGGTTCTTCCCGTATCCCTGCTGTCCAGGAAGCCATCAAACGCGTTCTCGGTAAGGAACCGGCTCACGGCGTCAACCCTGATGAATGCGTTGCTGTCGGTGCTGCCATTCAGGCCGGCGTACTGGCTGGTGATGTCAAGGACGTCCTGCTTCTTGACGTAACGCCGCTTTCCCTTGGGATTGAAACCATGGGCGGTGTCTTCACCCGGATCATTGACCGCAACACGACCATCCCAACCTCCAAGAAGCAGATCTTCTCGACGGCTACGGATAATCAGCCTTCCGTTGACATCCATGTTCTCCAGGGCGAACGTGAAATGGCAGCCGACAACAAGACCCTTGGCCGTTTCGAACTGAGCGGTATCCCCGCTGCACCGCGGGGCGTGCCTCAAATCGAAGTTGCCTTTGATATTGATGCCAACGGTATCGTGAACGTAAGCGCCAAGGACCTTGGCACGGGCAAGGAACAGAAGATCACCATTACCTCTTCCGGCAGCCTGAGTAAGGAAGAAGTTGACAAGATGGTGAAGGAAGCTCAGGCCAACGAAGCTGCCGACAAGAAACGCCGTGAATCTGTTGATGCAAAGAACCAGGCCGATACACTGATTTATCAGGCTGAAAAGACCGTCAAGGATATGGAAGGCAAGGGTCACGATGACAAAATCAAGAAGGTCCAGGAAGCCATCAATACCTTGAAGGAAACCATGAAGGGTGACGATGTAGATAAGATCAAGGCGGATACGGAAGCCCTCCAGAAACCGCTCTATGAACTGTCTGCTGAACTTTATAAACAGAACCAGCAAAATGGCCAGAACGGTGGCACTGCCGGTGCTGATGCCGGTGCTGGCGCCGGGGCTTCCTCTGACAATAAGAAGAACGATGATGACGTCGTAGACGCCGAAGTCGTAGATGACGACAAAAAATAATCGTTCCTAGAGGGAGATACTGATGGCAGATAAAAAAGATTATTATGAGGTCCTGGGCGTCGACAAAAGTGCGTCGCCTGAGGAATTAAAAAAAGCATATCGCAAGCTGGCTCGTAAGTATCACCCCGATCTCAACAAGGATAATCCTGAAGCAGCCGATAAATTCAAGGAAGTCAACGAGGCCTATCAGGTTCTGAGTGACCCGCAGAAAAAGGCCGCCTATGATCAATATGGTCATGCCGCTTTTCAAAATGGCGGTCCTGGTGCCGGGGGCAATCCCTTCG
Source organism: Acidaminococcus sp. BV3L6 (assembly GCF_000468835.1). Lineage (NCBI taxonomy): Bacteria > Bacillati > Bacillota > Negativicutes > Acidaminococcales > Acidaminococcaceae > Acidaminococcus > Acidaminococcus sp. BV3L6. The sequence goes on from NZ_AWUR01000038.1 coordinate 36,175, forward strand.
GCAGTGGGTTTGGCGGTTTTAGCGGTAGCTTTGGCGGCGAAGGCATGGATGATATCTTCAACATGTTCTTCGGCGGTGCAGGCGCAGGCGCGTCCCGTTCCCGCCGGGCTGATCGCGGTCCCCGTCAAGGCGCGGATTTGCGGGCTGACCTTGAAATTACCTTTGAGGAAGCGGCCTTTGGGACGGAAAAGAAAATCCGCCTGAACCGCGAAGAGGAATGTGAGCACTGCCATGGAACGGGAGCCGCCGAAGGCAGCCATCCTGAAACCTGTCCTGATTGTCACGGGACGGGGGAAGTCCGGGTTACGCAAAATTCCATTTTTGGTCAGGTTGTTAATGTCCGTACCTGTTCGAGATGTCATGGGACGGGTCAAATCGTTACCAATCCCTGCAAACACTGCCGTGGAACAGGCCGCGTAAAGCAAAAACGCGTCATTACGGTCAAGATTCCAGCTGGCGTTGACAGCGGTTCGAGACTCCGTGTGGCAGGCGAGGGTGAAGCGGGGATGCGCGGCGGTCGAGCCGGCGACCTGTATGTCTATCTCTATGTAAAGAGCCATAAGTTCTTTGAACGGGATGGGACGACAGTCCTGTGCGAAGTGCCAATCAGCATTGTCCAAGCTGCATTGGGTGCTGAAATCAAGGTGCCGACTCTTTATGGTCAGACCACCATCAAGGTGCCTGAAGGAACCCAGCCCAATCGCGTCCTGCGCATCAAGGGCAAGGGCATTCCGAACCTGAGAACGGGTGTAAAGGGTGACCAGCTCATCCAGATCAAAGTTGTTGTGCCGACGAGACTGAGCGATGCACAAAAAGAAGCACTTCGCAAGTTCGCCGATGCCAGCGGCGAAAGCATTAACCCAGAAGAAAAAAGCTTTTTCAATAAAGTGAAGGATTTCTTCGATAAAAAGGATAAGAAGTAAGAAGGGGACCGTGGGAAGCCACGGTCCTCTTTCACTTTCGTTTTTTTTATTTGCTCTTTGCGAATATGGCTCAGATGGGTCCTGTTGCGAGGAGTTCCCGCTTTCACCGACGATGGCGCAATAGCTGCAACCACTTTTCTAAAACTTCCGTGTTGCTTCCATATACATGGTTCGCATGAGGCTCTGATTGGTTCAGAGGCCAGGAAAAATCCTTAGGTTGATAAAGCCGCACACGCATTTCCGTGTTGCCAGGAAGTCTGCGTCTTTATGACAACGCAGATGGGCCGAAATGGGTCTCAGGCGAATCATGATTCGTCTAAAAACCGAAAAAAATCCAAGAAGTGGCTCGCCCGCCGAAGGCATTTACTCGGCGCGATTTCTGCGCCGAGTAAAAAAAGGGGAGGTTAGGAAAGGATGCGCTCAAGCGATCGCTATCCTCAAACGTGGGACGGTCCATTGTACGATAGGCCCTGAGGCCATTGTTTCCACAAAACCTTTTTTAATCAATGGCCTCACGTACTTCATCAAATCAGCCCGATTTTTGGGCTGATTCAAAAGGGAATGACGAAGGCATATTTCAGGCGACTTTAACATGAAATTGCGTATCAAAATATGCTGCGATGCGCCATGACTTCATTGCCAACTCATGAATCTTGAAAAGGGCAATGAAGACTCCCTGTGTAGAAAATCGGCGCGATTTGTGCTCTGCCCCAAAATACCCGACATTGACACCCCTGCCCCTCCCATATTATAATGATCCTATCAGATCATGTAACTGACGGAAGTGGGGGTACCCACAGGGAGCATGATCGCAGTGAGCCGACCGTCTGGGCGAAAAGGGCCCGAGGTTGGCTTTTTTCTATATGAGGGAGGAATGAAGATGAAGGAATTCGAATTAAAGTATGGCTGCAACCCGAATCAGCTTCCAGCGAAACTTTATATGAAAGATGGCAGTGACCTGCCGGTTACGATTTTAAATGGCCGCCCTGGCTATATCAATTTCCTGGATGCCCTCAATAGCTGGCAGCTCGTCAAGGAGCTCAAGGAAGCTACCGGTCTTCCGGCTGCGGCGTCCTTTAAGCATGTCAGCCCTGCCGGGGCTGCGGTGGCCCAGCCGCTGACGGAAACGCTGCGCAAGGTCTATCATCTTGAGGGGTATGAAATGTCACCCCTTGCTTCCGCTTATGCCCGTGCCCGCGGTGCGGACAGGATGAGTTCCTTTGGCGATTTCGTGGCCCTTTCTGATGTGTGTGACGTAGCGACGGCAAAAGTCCTTCAGCACGAAGTCTCAGATGGCGTCATTGCTCCAGGCTACGATGACGAGGCTCTTGCCATCCTCAAAACAAAGAAAAAGGGTCGCTACAATGTCATCCAGATTGACTCGAACTATGTTCCTCATGAAATGGAAACCAAAGAAGTCTTCGGTGTCACTTTTGAACAGCGCCGCAATGCGGACTCCATTGGAAAGGACTGCCTCCAAAAAATCGTCACAAAAAACAAGGAGCTTCCCGAAGGGGCCCAACGGGATCTTCTCATTGCCCTGATTACCCTTAAGTATACCCAATCAAATTCCGTCTGCTACGTCAAGGACGGACAGACCATCGGCGTCGGTGCCGGACAGCAGTCCCGCGTCCACTGTACGCGCCTTGCTGGCGACAAGGCCGATAAATGGTGGCTCCGTCAGTCACCGAAAGCGCTCAGCCTGCCCTTTAAGCCTGATACGCCGAAGCCGGTCCGGGATAATACTATTGATGTCTATCTTTCCGACGACGATGATGACGTCCTTACTGACGGAATCTGGGAAACGCTCTTTACAGAAAAGCCGGAACGCATGACGCGGGAAGAACGTAGGGCGTGGATTGCCCAGAACAAGGATGTTGCCTTGGGGTCCGATGCTTTCTTCCCCTTTGGCGACAATGTAGAGCGTGCCCATCGCAGCGGCGTCCGCTATATCGCCCAGGCTGGCGGTTCCATCCGTGATGACCAAGTCATCGAAACGGCTGATAAGTACGGTATCGTCATGTGCTTTACGGGCCGCCGCCTGTTCCACCACTAAGGCACGGCGTGTGGTAAGGAGAACGCCAGGTTCCTCACGGGAAGGCTGAGATACCTTCCCGGTGGGGGCCTTCTTTTTGTTTTTAGGAGCGTGTTTTATGGCTGTCAATGCCCTTTCGGGGAGTGTTTGGAAGAGCCTTGTTTCTTTTTCCATTCCCTTTGTCATTTCCTATTTCCTGCAGACCCTTTACGGGATGGCAGACCTTGTTATCATCGGCCAGTTTGAAGGACCGGCGAGCATTACGGCCGTTGCCGTCGGCAGCCAGATCATGCATATGGTGACCGTTGTTCTTGTGGGGCTTTCCATGGGGACGACCATTGCCATTGCTCGAGCTGTAGGGAAGGGAGAAGCAGAGAAGGTGAGCTGCACCATCGGGCAGACGCTGCTCATTTTTGGTATCCTTTCTGTGGTCCTTGCAGGGTTCTTGATTAACTTTCTTCCCCGTATTGTGGACATCATGGCAACGCCGCCCGAAGCCGTCAGGGGGACAAAACACTATCTTTTTATCTGCTTTTTAGGCATTCCCCTTATTACGGGATACAACCTCATCAGCTCTATCTTTCGGGGTCTTGGCAATTCCCGGACACCGACCTATTTTGTGGCCCTTGCGGCCGTCATCAACCTGACCCTTGATCTCCTTTTCATGGGGCCTTTTGCTATGGGACCCTTGGGGGCTGCTTTAGGAACGACCATCAGCCAAGGTGTCAGCGTCCTTGTCGGCGTTTTTGTCATGAAGCGCCATCCCATGGGACTTGGTCTTTCCAAAGCGTCCTTCGTCCCTTCGGGCTCCCTCATCCGTGAAATCCTCGGCGTTGGCATTCCCATTGCCGTCCAGGATGCGTTTATCCAGATTTCTTTCCTCATCATCACCATGATTGCAAACCTGCGCGGCGTGACGGACGCAGCGGCTGTCGGCATTGTGGAAAAAATCATCAGTTTCCTCTTCCTTGTCCCATCTTCGCTCCTTTCGGCTGTTTCTGCCCTCAGTGCCCAGAACCTTGGTGCGGATAACCGCAAGCGGGCCCGCGCCTATCTTTATGATGCCATCAAGACGGCCGTGTTCTTTGGCCTTTCGGTGTCCCTTTTGATACAGGTCATGGCGCCGCGTTTTGTGGGTCTTTTCACCTCTGATGAGGCGGTCATTGCATCAGGTGGACCCTATCTGAAAGGATACATCTTTGACACAATCTTTGCGGGAATCCATTTTTCTTTTAGCGGCTACTTCTGTGCAACTAAAAAATCCATCTATTCTTTTCTCCACAATCTTATCGCCATCGTCCTTGTGAGGATTCCTTTCGTCTATTTGGCATCCCGGGCCTTTTCCGATTCCCTTTTTCCGATGGGCCTTGTGACCGCTTCGGGGTCCCTTCTTTCTGTCCTGATTTGCTGCTTCCTGTTCCGCCACTTGGAAAGGGAGAGGACCGAAGTGTTACAAAACTGAATATCAATTTGGATATCACGCAGCCCTCTTTCGGAAGTTCCTAAAGAATTTCTGGAAGAGGGCTGTTTTATTCAGTGAAGTGTGCTATAATAAATAGCGAACAAATGTTTATGAAGGAGGCAATCATGAAACTGCGCTATTATATCTGCATCGATCTCAAATCCTTTTATGCCTCCGTAGAGTGTGTGGACCGGGGCCTTGATCCCCTTGATACGTGCCTTGTCGTTGCCGATAAGAGTCGCTCGGATCGGACCATCTGCCTTGCTGTATCGCCGCCCCTAAAAAAACGGGGAGTCCCGAGCCGGCCCCGCCTTTTTGAAGTGATCCGCAAAGTCGATGAAATCAATGCCCTGCGCCGCAGCAAGGCGCCCCAGCGTTCTTTCCGGGGGATGAGCCATTTTGATTCACAGCTTAGGCATCATCCGGAAAAAGCGCTTTCTTATATTGTCGCCATGCCGCGCATGCAGCGCTATATCGAAATGAGTCGGGACATCTACGGCATTTATCTGCAGTACATTGCTCCTCAGGACATCCATGTCTATTCCATTGATGAAGTCATGATTGATGCCACGCCGTACCTTTCGACGTATGGCATGACGCCCTATACCCTTGCCATGACCATGATTCGCGACGTCTATCAAAAAACGGGCATTACGGCAACGGGCGGTATTGGGACGAACCTCTATCTCAGCAAGGTGGCCATGGATATCGTAGCAAAAGCCTTGATGCCCGATCCCTATGGGGTACGTATTGCTTTTCTTGATGAAACCGCCTACCGCAGGACTTTGTGGGGCCATCAGCCCCTGACGGACTTTTGGCGTATTGGCCCCGGTTCGGCCCGGCGTCTTTCTGCTCATGGCCTTTACACCATGGGGGATATTGCCCGCCTCAGTCTTTCCGATGCCTCCCTTTTGTATGATTGGTTTGGCATCAATGCCGAGCTGCTCATTGATCATGCCTGGGGGTGGGAATCATGCCGTATGAGCGACATCAAGCGATATATCCCCAAAGCCTCCAGCCTCGGCACAAGTCAGGTCCTGCCCAAGCCCTATTCACCGGAAAATGCCCGCCTGATTGCATGGGAGATGACGGATGAACTCATCTTGGACCTTGCCCGCAAACGTCTTGTGACTGATGAGGTGGCCATTACCATTGGCTATGAACGGACGCAGCCACAAGGTTTTTCCCGGGACCTGCCACCATCAGGCCGCAGTCATGGCTCGGCTCGTCTTGCTGGATGGACCCATGCCGGACAGCCTATCATGGCAAGCATGATGGCGCTTTATGACCGCCTTGCCCATCCCTATCTATGGGTGCGCCGGATGAGTGTCACTGCGGTCCATGTGCGCTCCCAGGACATTCAGGACCCTGTTCGGCAAGGGTTCCTTTTTGCCGAGCAAACATCCCTTCTTGATGGAGATCCACGGGAAGCACGGCTTCAGGAAGCGGCCCTTGAGGTCCATCGCCGATTTGGCCGCAATGCCCTTGTCAAGGGGCGCAACTTATGCAAAGAAGCCATGACCATTACCCGTCATGGTCAGATTGGAGGTCATCATGCCTGATCCTTATGCTGCAATCTTGGATCATCCCTATCCATTTGGAATCCCTCGGCCCCGTATGCCCCGGCTCCAGCGCGCGGCCCAGTTTGCGCCTTTTGACGCGCTGACGGGCTTTACAGAAACCATCATGGAACGGGCCCATTACACGGATCAAGCCGCAGAGCTTGACGAAGCGCAGCGGGAACAGCTCGACCAAAAGACCCGTTTTCTCATGGACCGGATAGGGGAGCGCCCTTATGTGACCCTTCATTATTTTGAACCGGACGGGCGCAAGAGCGGCGGCGTCTGCCGAACGGTGTCAGGCCGCCTCTATCGCATTGATTTATCAAGGCAGGCGTTTTACCTTGAAGACAAGGCACCAATCCCTGTTTCCCAGATCCGCGACATCGAGTGAAAGCCCTAGAGCAGGGACGACTCCATGAGAAGCTTCAGGTAGTGCCGCATGGGCGCCATTTTATGCTTGCTTACAGGCAGAACCGTGCCATCTTGGAGGATCAGGGAGTCGGACTGCAGGCAGCTGATGAACTTTGTGTTTACGATGAAGCTTTTATGGATCCGTTCGAAGGGAAATCGCCGAAGCCGCGTCTGTAGGTTCTTGAGTGTATCCCGGCAGGCGTAGCTTTTTTGCGTAGTGTGGATAAAAAGGGAGGAGCGGTTGGCTTCAAAAAAGGTAATATCGGAAAGCCGAACCTGATACATACTTTGGTCCGATGAAAAGATAAAGAACCGGTTGCCCATATCGGGGGCATGATCCATGAGGGACTCAAGAACCATGCGCATTTGCTGTACCGTCATGGCCTTGGTATAGAACTGGAAGATGGGGACGTCGTACCCCTCAAGACATAAGGATTCATTGTCCGTCACGATGATAATGGGAACCCGCCGATCGTACTGCCGGATGCGCCGCGCAAGGGACAGATCGGGAAAGGGCGTGGAAAGGCTCTGGAGAATGATGAGCTGGAATTTTCCTTGACGGGAGAGACTGGTAAGGAGACTGGAAAATTTGGAGTAACGATACAGATGCATGATTTCTGGCAGGGCGGAGAGGGAATTGAGCTGATCGCTCGTTTCATTGAGATTTGCTCGTACGGAATCGAACAAGGCAATGGAAAACATAACAGACTTCCTTTCTGTAAAGAAGATACGTGATTTTACTGTCAACGGGGAGAAAAAGGAACAAAATAACATAAATGTAACAAAAATCACGATTTTTAGTATAACATAATTCAGAAAATTTTCAAAACAAATGAGAACAAATAAAAGTATCTATAAGAAAAACATAAAAAGAAATAAATCATATAAATCGAAAAATTGATCAGAAAAATGTAATAAAAAAAGTTAAAAGAGGGAGAAAAAAAGATTCCCATATTAAAAACGGATTTAATGAGGGAAAAATATTCCTGAAAAGGATCGGCATCTAAAAAGGGGGCACATGATCGATCCTTGGAAAAGGCCGTGCCCTGTCACCTAGAGAGGAAGGGGAATTGCCGCCCCGAAAGGGGCTTCTGATTGGCGGAGCATTGGCAACTATTATTTTATTTCGGTCAGGAAGATGATTGGCTGCGGGATCTGTCATCTCTCTGTCAAAGGTCCCTACAAAATTCTTCGATTTTACAGTATAATATATTGTTAGACTGACAAAGGAGAAGAACATGAAAAAGACTTACGCCATCATCAATTATGGATGCCAGATGAACGAAAGCGACAGCGAGCACTATGCCGGTCAGCTCCTTGATTTGGGCTATGAGGCCAGTGCGGACTATGAACATGCCGATGTCGTTGTTATCAATACATGCTGCGTTCGTGAAAACGCGGAAAAAAAGATCCTGGGAAAGATTGGGGAAATGAAGCGCCTGAAGCGTGAAAACCCGGATATGGTCCTATGTGTAGCCGGCTGCATGGCCCAGGAATGGGGCAAGGACCTCCAAAAAAAATATCCTCAAGTGGACCTTGTCTTGGGAACGGCTCATGTAAACAATTTCAGTTCCATCCTGCAAAATCACCTTGCTGGTCATGGCTGCGCTGAAAGCGTCTATGATGACCTTGCTATCATGCCTCAGGAATTTGAGGGGTCCTTTGTTCGCAAGAGCAACTTTGCCGCTTGGGTTCCTATCATGTATGGCTGTAATAATTTCTGCACCTACTGCATCGTGCCCTATGTGCGGGGCCGGGAACGAAGCCGCAGTGCCGAGGCCATTTGCCATGAGATTGAAAAGGCCGTTGCCTTGGGCTATAAGGAGTTCACCCTTTTGGGGCAGAATGTCAATTCGTATGGCAAGGATCGAGGCGAAGAGGAAGGCTTCAGCAAGCTTCTGGAGCTTGTCGATGCTATCCCCGGTGTAGAGCGAATCCGCTATATGACGAGCCATCCCCGTGACATGAGCGAGGCCGTTGTGAGGACGATTGCCGAAAGTCAGCATATTTGCAAGAACTTCCATATTCCTGTCCAGTCCGGCAGCAGCCGCATCATGAAAGCCATGAACCGTGGCTATGACCGGGAGCGCTACTTAAAGCTTGTAGAAACTATCCGCCGCTGTGTGCCTGACGCTGTCATCACGACAGACCTCATTGTAGGATTTCCGGGCGAGACGGAAAAAGATTTTGAAGAAACCTTGGACCTTCTTCGTACCGTTGAATATGATGATGCCTTTACCTTTATCTATTCCCCGCGCAAAGGAACGCCGGCAGCTGGTTTTGAGGCGCAGGTCCCGGACGCTGTGAAACACGAACGGCTGGATCGTCTCATGGCACTGCAGAACGAGATCTGCCTTAAACGCAACAAGCGCCTGGTGGGGCGAACCCTTGCCGTTATGGTTGAAGGACCCAGCAAGAGCAATCCGGCCATGCTGAGCGGACGGACGGACGGAAATGATCTGGTCCTGTGGCCAAAGATAAGGGACCATGCCCCGGGTGACCTTGTCAATGTAAAGATGGAAAGGGCCCAGACGTGGCTCATCAGAGGAAAGGAAGAGGCATAACCATGACGCAGACTGGTGAAGGGTATACCCCCATGGTGCAGCAATATATGGAAATCAAGAAGCAGCATGAGGATAAGCTTCTTTTCTATCGTCTCGGTGACTTTTATGAACTCTTTTTTGGGGATGCCATTACCGCTTCAAGGGAACTCAATCTGACGCTGACCCAGCGCGCAGGCAATACAAAACATCCCATCCCCATGTGCGGTGTACCTTTTCATTCAGTAGATGGCTACTTGGCCAAACTCATCAAGAAGGGATATCGCATTGCCATTTGCGACCAGATGGAAGATCCCAAGAAAGCCGTCGGAATCGTCAAACGGGAAGTCACAAAAATCTTGACGCCAGGAACGGTTCTTTCCGATGCCGTCCTTGATGACGAGCACAATCAATATCTTGCAGCTGTTTCTATAGGTGACGGGCGGGCCGTCCTTGGCCTTGCCGATGTATCCACAGGGGAGGCCAGTTGGTACGAAGCATCCGGCCCTTATTGGGAAGATCTTCTGATGGATCAGATCTACCGCATGCAGCCGGCGGAGCTAGTCCTTGCCCCGGATGAACAGCTGCCGGAACGGTTCCTGCAGGAACTTTCTCAGAAACTGCCCCAATGCATGGTCAACCGCTTTCAAAAAGATGGGGGAATCGATGCTTTTGCCCGTCATTTTGGGACGGAAGGGAAAGCGTATACCGAACCGCTTGTACGGGATACGATTGAACTCATGCTTCAATATATCCATATCAATGTAAAAAGCGATTTGGCACAGCTGAATCGCCTCACGGAAATTACGACAGACCGGACCATGGTCCTTGACGCAACGGCTATCCGCAATCTGGAACTGGTCCGGAATATGAAGGACGGTACGAAAAAAGGCACCCTCCTTGATATCCTTGATTACACCGCGACCGCCATGGGAGCCCGCCTCATGCGGCAGTGGATTGAATCCCCCCTTTATGATGCGGCCCGCATTACAAGTCGGCAGCAGGCTGTAGGCACGCTTGTAGGTGATTCCCGGCTGCGGACAGAGCTCGGTGAAGCCCTTAAAAAAATCACAGACCTTGAGCGCATCCTTTCCCGAATCGAAGTGGGGTCTGCCAATGCTCGGGATATGGCCTCCCTGCGCACCGCACTTCTGGCCGTACCGGACCTTAAGCGCCTGCTTGCCCCCTATCGGGATGGGCTCCTGGCAAAGCTTTCCTCCCGCATTGACAGTCATGAAACCGTCCTTGATGAACTGCGCCGTGGCATTGTCGATGACCCGCCCTTTACGGTCCGGGAAGGAGGGATGATTCGTAAGGGGTATAATGCCGAACTGGATGAGCTCCATGATATTGCGGAAAATAACAATGCCTGGATGCAGGATTTTGAGCTGCGCATCAAGGAAGAAACGGGAATCAAGAACCTAAAGGTCGGATTCAACAAAGTCTTTGGCTATTATATTGAAGTGTCCAAAGGGCAGGTTTCCCAAGTGCCGGATAGCTTTATCCGCAAGCAGACCTTGGTCAATGGGGAACGTTATATTGTTCCGGAACTGAAGGCCTTTGAAAATAAGATTCTCAGTGCCAAGGAAAAGATCCAGCAGCTTGAATATTATCTCTTCAATGAAATCCGTGACTGTGTCCGTGATGAGCTTGTTACAATCCAGGATACGGCCCGTGCCATTGGTGAGCTTGATGCTATCTATTCTCTTGCCATGGCTGCCTTCAAGGGAAATTATGTCTGCCCGCGCCTTAGCGACAAAGGTGAAATCATCATCAAGGATGGGCGCCATCCTGTCGTGGAAAAACTCCTCGAACGGGAGCTTTTTGTCCCCAACGATGTCCATTTAAATGGGACGAATGAACGCCTCATCATCCTGACGGGCCCTAATATGGCCGGGAAATCGACCTATATGCGTCAGGTGGCACTGCTGGTCCTCATGACCCAAATGGGCAGCTTCCTGCCCTGCCGGGAAGCTGTCATCACCCCCGTGGACCGCATCTTTACCCGTGTCGGCGCCAGTGATGACCTTGCCACGGGGCAAAGCACCTTCATGGTGGAAATGAATGAAGTGGCAAATATCCTTAAAAATGCCACGAGCCGCAGTCTCATCATCCTTGATGAGGTCGGGCGCGGAACAAGCACCTATGACGGGATGAGCATTGCCCGTGCCGTGGTGGAATATATCAACGAAAAAATCAAGGCCAAGACCCTATTTGCAACTCATTATCATGAACTGATTGAATTGGAAGATCTTTTTGATGGCATCAAGAACTATTCCATCGCCGTGAAGGAAAAAGGCAACGATGTGGTCTTTTTGCGGCGCATTGTGCCTGGCGGAACGGATCGCAGCTATGGAATCCACGTCGCTAAACTTGCAGGTCTGCCCAAAAAGGTCCTGGACCGGGCGGATGAGCTTTTGGAGGAATATGCCGCCGAGGCACCGCTTTCCCATAAGGGCACGCATCATGTCGAGATTTCCAAGGAAGCGGCGACGGATGAGACGCAGGGAAGCCTTTTTGGCGATACCATCCGGGATACCCTCATGGGACTTGATGTCATGACCATGACCCCCCTTGAGGCCATGAATACCCTCTATCAACTGGCGGAAGAAGCCAAACGGGAAGGAGGAAAACTTTCGTGAAAGCAAAAGTCCAGCTCCTGGACCAAAATACATCCAACCAGATTGCTGCTGGTGAAGTTGTTGAAAAGCCAATGTCCGTTGTCAAGGAATTGGTAGAAAACGCCCTTGATGCCGGTGCCACCCATGTGGATGTCACGATTTATGAGGGGGGAACGGAATATATCCGCGTCAAGGACAACGGGTCCGGTATGGATGAGGAAAATGCCCGTCTTGCCGTACTGCGCCACGCAACAAGCAAGATTGTAAGGGCTGAGGACCTACTTACCTTAAAAACTCTGGGGTTTCGCGGGGAAGCGCTGCCGAGCATTGCCTCTGTCAGCCATTTCAACCTTCTCACACGGGAAGAAGGCGCGGAGTTTGCAACAAGCATCACCATCGATGGCGGGGAAAATATGAGCGTTGATGTGATGGGCGGAGATGTGGGGACGACCGTGACGGTAAAGGATCTTTTCTATAACGTTCCAGCACGGCGCAAGTTTTTGCGGACGGTCAGTACGGAGGGTCGCTATATCAACGATATCCTTTCCAAAATGGCCCTTTCACGGCCGGATGTCCATTTTACGCTTCAAAATAACGACAAGGAAGTCCTTAATACCCCGGGAAGCAGTGATGAACTCGACGTCATTGGGGCGCTTTATGGGAAAAATGTCGTTGAGGCCCTTCTTCCCGTAGACCATGAACAGGATGGAATCCGTGTCAAGGGGTTTATCAGTCGGCCCACCCTTCTTAAGGGAACGCGGCAGTGGCAGACTCTTTTTGTCAATGATCGGTATATCGTAAGCCGGATGGTGAGCCGTGCCATCGATCACGCCTATCAGTCCCAGATCCCTAAGTCAGGGTTTCCTTTTGCCATGCTGAAGCTCACCGTGGATACCCATGCGATTGATATCAATGTCCATCCCCAAAAAAGTGAGATCAAGTTTGGTGATGAGCAGGCTGTTTACCGGGCTGTCTACCACGCACTTACAAATGCCCTGACGCATCCTATGCGGGGGACGGAACACGGAAAGGACGAAGTGACCTTTAAAAAGCCGTCTCCCCAAAAAGACGAAAGCCTTGCCGAAGAAGTAAGTATTTTCCCTCATTCCCAAGGCCGCAGCTTTCTTCCCCAGAATCCTGCCTTTGGCCAGCCGATTTGGCGTACGCCGGAGCCTCAGGTTGAGCGGCCTGATCGCTCCTATACGGACGAAATCTTTGGCGCGCAGCGTACGGTGCCACGCGCGACAGAACCCCATGCCATAACGGGCGAAGAGACAAGCGGAGAAATAGCTGGCTCCGTGAATGAACGAGGGGAAATCCAGGCCCCCAGTGGGATTGACGTAATCTGGCCTTTGGGACAGGTCAACCGGACCTTCATCGTCGCCCAGTCAGAAACAAGCCTTTACCTCATCGACCAGCATGCGGCCCATGAACGCATCATGTATGACCGTTTCATCAGGCAGCAGAAACCGGTCCCCAGTCAAACCCTTCTTATGCCGCTTTTTCTTTCCGTAAGTGCTGCGGATGTGGATGCCGTGACAGAACATCGCGACGAATTTCTGAAACTCGGTGTCGACGCGGAACCTGCCGGGGAAACTTCCCTGCGTGTTTCTGCCCTGCCGGCCGATGTGGAAGACGGGGAGGCCGAAGCCTTTATCCAGGATATCCTGACCCTTCTTGAGGAAAACCGCTCCATCAAGACCAGTGACCTACGGGAGGAAGTCCTTCACTATGCGGCCTGTCACAGTGCCATCCGGGCAGGTGAACTCCTGAATATCCGCCAGATGAGGGAAGTCATCTTGGAACTTCTCAATACGGAACATCCCTTTACCTGCCCCCATGGACGGCCCTGTATGATTGAAGTGACGACGCCGGAGCTCTTTAAGCTCTTTAAACGGACATGATGGGGGAGAAGAAAGGGCGCTTTGCCGTAACTGTGGGGCTCAAGGGCGGTACGGAGCTTATCAAAATGGCGAAATCCTGGGCGGAAACGCTTGCTATTCCTTATCTGAAGCGGCCCCGTGGAGTTTCCTTGGAAACGCTTCGCAAAGAGAGGAACCTTGTCGGCCTTCTTGTCGCAACGCGGAAAGGGCCCCAAGTAGAAACCGAAGAGGGGATCCTTTATTACCATCCCAGTATGGCAACGCTCCGCGTGCGGGCCCTTAAAGAAGGAAAAACGGACCATCTGGTGGAAGCCCTGGCCCTTCGGCCTGACAGCCGGGTCCTTGACGGGACCTTGGGCCTTGCCTCGGACGCAGCGGTTATTTCTTATGCTGTGGGATCCGAAGGAACAGTCGTGGGGGTTGAGGCGTCTCCCATTCTTTATCAAATGACTCGGCTTGGCCTGCGCTCTTATGACGAGGGCGATGAGGACCTATTGAAGGCCCTTCGGCGCATTGAACCTGTTTTGGGGGATACGGCGGCCTATTTGGAAAGCCTTCCGCCTGACTCCTTTGATGCCGTCTATTTTGACCCTATGTTTGAGCATCCTGTCGAAGGCTCCTCTAACATGGTCCCCATGCGTCCGGCTGCCGATCATCGCCCGCTGACGCGGAGCGTCATTGAAAAGGCACTCAAGGCGGCCCCTCTTGTCGTCGTCAAGGAACGAAGCCGACAGTTCTTGACCGAATTGGGCGCCCAGGAAATCCAAGGCGGCCGCTACAGCCGCATCAAATACGGAATCATAAGGAGGATACCATGACCGCAAAAGAAAAAGTCGTTGTCATCCTCGGACCAACAGCGACAGGAAAGACAGCCTGTGGAATTCTCCTTGCCCAAAAGCTCAAAGGGGAAATCATCTCCGGTGATTCCATGCTTGTTTTCCGTGGTATGGACATTGCTACGGCCAAACCAACGCCCCAAGAACGGGCCCTTGCCGTGCATCATCTGATTGATGTGCGCGACCCGGAAGAAAAATATTCGGCCTTTGATTTTAAAAGGGAAGCGGCGTCCCTCATCCAGGAAATCCATGGGCGGGGGCATATGCCCATCATTGTAGGGGGGACAGGACTTTATCTTAAGGCCCTTCTTGAAAACTACCATTTTTCAACCAGCGAAGAACAAACCAAGCGACGTCAGGCCCTTGCAGAATATGCCGATCGCTATGGCAATGAGGCCCTCCATCAAAAATTGGAAAAACTTGATGAAGAAACGGCGAATCGATTGAAGATTAATGATAGACGGCGTATAATTAGAGCCATCGAAGCATGGGAAGATGGAGACCCTGTATCCCAAGAAAAGGACAGCAAAAGTCCTTTTGACGCGGTGGTCTTTGGTCTTACGATGGAGCGTGCCCTCCTGTACGATCGAATCAATCGCCGTGTTGATTTGATGGTGGAAGAGGGTCTTTTTGATGAGGCTCGCTTTTTCTATGATCAAGGGATCCCTTTGGATTCCCAATCCATGAAGAGCATCGGCTACCGTCAATGTGTCCAGTATTTTCGAGGGGAATGGGACAAAAAAACAGCTGTCGCCAAGATCAAGCAGGCAACCCGTAATTTTGCCAAACGGCAGATTACCTGGTACAAGAAAATGCCTTACATCCATTGGCTGATGCTTGACGCATCGCCTCACTATCCAGCCATTGCGGATAAGATGCTGGAAGTGCTTCGAGAAAGACAATTTATAGAAAAATGAGAGAGGGATTCATTCATGGGAACATCAAACGCTAAGACACTCAATCTCCAGGATAGCTTCCTGAACAAAGTGCGCGCCGAAAAGAAGACCATTGTCATTTATTTGCTCAATGGATTTCAGGTTCGCGGAAAGGTTTGGGGATTTGATAACTTTACGGTCATTATTGACTGCGATGGAAGACAGGAATTGATCTATAAACATGCGATTTCGACGATCGCCCCTGTGGAGGCAGAATCGATCTTAGTACTTAAAAAAGGAAATGATCAGAGTGTCCCTAAGGAATAAAATAGAAGATGAGATTGCTCTTTTTATGGATTATCTAACGGTGGAAATGGGACTTGCGCGCAACACGCGTGAGTCCTATGGCCGTGATCTGCGTCTTTTTGCAGTCTGGGTCAAAAAGCCCATTAAGGAAATCAGCCGTGATGATATTCTTACGTATATGAGCGTCCTTAAGGCCCAAAATTATGCAGTAACAAGTTCTGCCCGGAAACTGGCTGCTTTGAAGGCCTTTTTCCGTTTTATGACGGCCGAAGGAACCATTGAGGTCGATCCCTGCGAAGTTGTTGAATCGGAAACAAGGGGGATGGTCCTGCCAAAGGTCTTGAGCGTGGATGAAGTGAATCGATTGTTTGAAGCGCCCGACCTAGATACACCGGAAGGGTACCGGGACCGGACCATGCTTGAAGTGATGTATGCAACGGGCATGCGTGTTTCGGAACTGCTTGCCCTCAAGGTAGGGAGCGTTAATCTTGCGTCCCATTATGTAATTGCTTATGGTAAGGGCGCAAAGGAACGTCTCATTCCACTGGGACATTATGCCATTGAGTATCTAAAGGAGTATCTCAGCCGGGTCCGTCCCCATTTTGTCAAGGAAAACCGTCCCTGTGACGATCTTTTCCTGACCATTCGGGGAACGGGCATGACGCGGCAGCGCTTTTGGCAGCTCATTAAAAATTATGGGCTCAAGGTCCATATTGCCAAATCCTTGACGCCTCATATCCTGCGCCACTCCTTTGCTACTCATATGCTCGATAATGGAGCGGACCTTAGAACGGTGCAGGAACTGTTGGGTCATTCCGATATCTCTACGACGCAGATTTATACTCACCTCACCAATCATCGTCTCAAGGCCATCTATGATAAAAGCCATCCTCGGGCATAAGGGAGAATGCAATGCCTCGTAAACCTAAACGGCAAGCGGCTGCCCGCTCGCCACGCCGCCGCAGGAATAAGCACGGCGGATGCTTGATATTTGTGATCCTTTTTGTCATTATTGGTCTTGGGATGTTTCTTGCGGCGCATAAAAAAAATAATCCCGATCTGACTTGGCCCGATGTGGTTGAAGAAGCGCTGCCTGAAACCGTCCGCGAGACCGTGAAGGAAGTCCTTCCCCAAACCGTTAAGGAAGAGATTGAGAAGGTTCGCAAGAAAGAACGCAAAGAAATCGAAAAAGAAAAGATTGAAAAAATTGAAAAAGAAGAGAAGCAGGGACCCATTCGGGATCACCCTGTAGAAGAGAAAAAGACGGTTCCGCCGGCTGCGAAAAAGGAACCGGCTAAGGCGGATGAAAATTCTTTGGGACTTGCTCCAGGCGCCTATAAGGGGTGCCTTGCCATCGTCATTGACGACTGCGGTTACCAGTTGGGACCGGTACGGACACTGACGAGCCTGCCCCTTAAGATGACCTTTGCGGTCATTCCCTTTAAACCCAATAGCGCGGCAGCCCTTTCCATCATCCGAAACAGCGGCCACACGGCTATGCTTCATCTGCCCATGGAACCCGTTTCAGGCGGCAGCTCCGAAACCCGCTTCGTGGGGGTAGGGCAGACAAAGGCTCAGATAGCGTCCTTTGTGCAGGAAGCCATCGACAGCCTGCCCGGCATTTCCGGCGTCAATAACCATCAGGGTTCCAAGGCAACCGCCCATGGCCCAACCATTCGCGCAGCTCTTTCTGTCATTGGGGAAAATGGCCTTTTCTTTATTGACAGCAGGACCAATTCCGCCACGGTGGCAGAAAGGGAAGCGGGAAATCTTGGCATCCCAACCGGACATAACTCGCTCTTTCTCGATAACAGCAGTGATATCGGTGCCATTGAGGAAAAGATTGCGCAGGCTGTCAAGCTGGCAGACCGTTATGGCAGTGTCATTGTCATCTGTCATGCTAGGCCCAATACGGCAGAAGCCTGGAAACGGTCTTACAAGGCTGTTATACAATCGGGCATTACTTTGGTCCCTGCCGCGTCCCTGCTACAGTAAGGAGGTCATCTAATGCTGAGAACGACTGCCCTCATGGGGCTTATGACGGCCCTTTTAGTTTTTTTAGGGGACTATCTCGGGGGCTCATCCGGAATGAGCCTCATGCTGCTTGTTTCCCTTGCTATGAATTTCTTCATGTATTGGTACAGTGACACCATGGTCATCCATCAATATGGCTGTGTCCCTGTAACGAGAAATGAGGCGCCGGAATTATATGACATTGTAGAAAAACTCGCGGCGCGGGCCAACCTTCCCATGCCCAAGGTCTACGTTATGAACAGCCGTGTGCCCAATGCCTTTGCCACGGGCCGCAATCCCCAGCATGCCGCGGTCTGCGTGACGACGGGCCTTATGGACGCGCTCACAGCTCCGGAAATTGCCGGCGTCTTGGGGCATGAAATGAGCCATATTCTTCATCGGGATATCCTCGTTGGCACTATTGCCGCCGTCATGGCAGGCACTATTTCGGCGTTGACTCGGTTTGCCTTCTGGTTTGGCGGCGGCAGGGATCGGGATCGCCAAAATCCTATTGCTTCCCTTTTGATCCTCATTCTGACGCCCCTCATGGCCATGATCATTCAACTCGCGATTTCCCGGACCCGGGAGTATATGGCTGATGAAGCAGGTGGCGCCCTGTGCGGTGACCCCGATGAACTGGCAAATGCCCTGGAAAAAATCGACCTTGCCGCCCATCGTACCATTATGGCTGGGGCTCAGGAAAGTTCAGCCCATATGTTCATCATTTCTCCCTTTGCAGCAAAAGAGGCAAAGAGCCTCTTTTCCACTCACCCGGCAACGGAAGACCGCATCCGCCGGCTGCGCGAGCAGGCGGAAAGGATGGGGACGAGGCAGTGTATTGTGTAATTCTTTTTACTCAGCCCAAAAATCGGACTGATTTGATGTAGAACGTGAGCCCATTGCTTTAGAAAGATTAATCTGAAGCAATGGGCTCATGGCGCATCGTACAACGGAACATTTCACGGCAGGGGATAGCTATCACCTTACCGCTGTCCCTGCAGCTTTAAGTTCGAATGCATGGCACCAAACCACCTTATCTTTTTTCCTTGTTCCCCGCACAACAGGTGTCTGATTGCTGGAGCAGGCAGTTTGAGAGCACGGATCCTCTGTCTAATGTAACCTTTGATACAGGCATTCTGGTGAAAGGGAACTTGCACTTTTTACTTCCCTAAAATTTCAATTTATTAATGAAAATCCTTTTATTTTATGTTATAGTGTAACTCTACTTCACTAAACCAGATGAATTACATGGAGGGGTATACGATATGAAAACGAGAGTTGCCATCATGGGCTACGGAAATTTGGGCCGTGGTGTTGAACTGGCCCTTAGAAACAGTCCGGATATGGAATTTGTCGCGGTCTTCAGCCGCCGTGACCCGGCAAAGGTCAGCATCAAAACGACCGGTGTTCCCGTCATCTCCGTAAACGATATCGACGCTTACCAAGATAAGGTCGATGTCCTCATTATCTGCGGCGGCAGTGCAACGGACCTGCCTAAACAGACGCCGCAATATGTAAAGAAATTCAACGTGGTGGATAGCTTTGATACACATGCCTGCATTCCTGACCATTTTGCGGCCGTTGATGCAGCCGGTAAGGAAACAAATCACGTCGGGGTCATCTCCGTTGGCTGGGATCCGGGCCTATTTTCCCTTGCCCGCGTCTATAGCCATGCCGTCCTTCCCGTAGGGAAGGACTATACCTTCTGGGGCAAAGGCGTCAGCCAAGGCCACAGTGACGCGGTTCGCCGCATTCCCGGTGTCAAGGACGCCAAGCAGTACACCATTCCCGTGAAAACCGCTCTTGACGCGGTTCGTGCCGGCAAGAACCCGGAACTTACGACGCGGGAAAAACATACGCGTGAAGTTTTTGCTGTCCTTGAAGAAGGTGCCGATGCTGAGGCTGTGACAAAGGCTATCGTAACCATGCCGAACTACTTCAGTGACTACGATACGACGGTCCACTTCATCAGTGAGGAAGAAATGAAGCGAGATCATAGTGGTCTTGCCCATGGCGGGTTTGTCATCCGTTCCGGGAAAACAGGCACAGACGACGAACACAAGCATATCTTTGAACTGGCCCTGACCCTTGATTCGAATCCGGAATTTACGGGATCCGTCCTTGTGGCCTATGCGCGGGCTGCCCATCGCATTGCCCGTGAAGGCGGTACGGGGTGCCGTACGGCCCTTGATATCGCACCGGCTTATCTCTGCCCTGAAAGCGGGGAGGAACTGAGGGCCCATCTCCTTTAGTTTTTTGCTCGGCGCGAAAATCGCACCGAAACGATGTAGTTACGTGCCCCCATTGGCTTTTAAGAGATTCATCTGATACCAATGGGGGCACGGCGTATCGGAATAGAATACATACTAGGATCTCATTTTTTGAATAGCCCCAACTATGCTGTCGTACGTCCTTTTTGAAGTCAGCTCGATTTGTGCACCGAGTAAAGAATAAGGGAACTCTTACTTATACCTCCAATAAGGATTCTTCTATTACACAGAAAAGAAAGTCTTATGTTATAATGGAAACAGTTAGCTTATTTGACAACAGAAATGTTAAGAATATGGGAGGTTTAAAACATGAATAACCCGAATCCTGTTAAGATCGTGGAAACTGTCCTCAGAGATGGACATCAGTCCATCTGCGCAACGAGAATGCGTACGAGCGATATGCTTCCCGTCTTGGAAGCCCTAGATGATTGCGGCTTCTACGCACTCGAAGCATGGGGCGGTGCTACGTTTGACTCCTGCCTTCGCTTCCTGAATGAAGATCCCTGGGAACGCCTGCGCACCATCCGCAGCCATGTGAAGAATACCAAACTGCAGATGCTGCTTCGCGGTCAGAACCTCCTGGGCTATAACCACTATGCAGACGATGTCGTTACGGAATTCATTAAACGAAGCGTGGCAAACGGCATTGATATTGTCCGCGTTTTTGATGCCTTTAATGATACACGGAACCTGGAATGCTCCATGAAGGCCATCAAGGAAGCCGGTGCCCATGCCCAGGGTACGCTTGTTTATACCATCAGTCCGTATCACAAGGACAGCGATTTTGTGAAGCTTGCCAAGGAACTGGAAGAAATGGGGGCTGATTCCATCTGCATCAAAGATATGTCCGGCCTGCTTGCTCCTTACGCCTGCTACAACCTCGTTACGGCCCTTAAGAAAGAAATCCATGTACCTATCGATGTTCACTCCCACTGCACGAGCGGCATGGGTGCCATGACCATCCTCAAGGCTGTTGAAGCCGGTGCCGATATGGTTGATACAGCCATGTCCCCGTTTGCTGAAAGCACGAGCCATACCTGCACGGAATCCCTGGTTTACACCCTGACCGGTCAGGAACGGGATCCGAAGATTGATGTCAACAAACTTTATCCGATTGCTGATCACTTCAAGAAGGTTAAAGCCGACCTTATCAAGACCTTCAACCTGCCAAACAGCAGCGACATCAACCCGCAGGTCCTCAGCTTCCAGATTCCCGGCGGCATGCTTAGCAACCTGCGCAAACAGCTTGCTGAGATGGGCGTTGCCGATAAGTACGATGCCCTGCTGAAGGAAATGCCGAAAGTCCGTGCTGACCTGGGGTATCCTCCTCTTGTTACGCCCAGCAGCCAGATTGTTGGCTCCATGGCTACCATGAACGTTGTTCTCGGCCGTTACAAGATGATTCCGAAAGAAGTCCGCGACATCGTCCGCGGCAAATATGGCAGAACGCCGGGCCCAATCAGCGAAGAGCTGAAAAAACTGGTCCTTAAAAATGGTGAACAGCCCATTACCCATCGTCCGGCCGATGATATCGCACCGCAAATGGATAAGATGCGCGCTGACCTTGCCGCAAAAGGCTATCCCAATGCTAGCGTGGAAGACGTCTTAAGCTACGCTCTCTTCCCGGAAGTTGCTTTGGAATACTTCAAAAAGAACCGCTAAGAAACCAGAATGAATTTGTGCAGCACCGTGAACCCTATCTTTCATGGTGCTGCTTCTTTTTTGCCAACGGGACTGTCTTGTGCTATCGGTACGGCTCTTCCTTGAGGGAAGCACTTGCAATACAATCCCATTCACTATAAAATAAAAGGAATATGTGTTTTTGCTTATGGAATCTGAGGAGGAATCACAATGGAAAAGTTTACCTATACAATTACGGATCCTGCGGGTATCCATGCTCGTCCTGCGGGACTTTTGGTCAAGACCGCCGCTGGCTTCAAGTCGACCTGCAAGGTGGAAGGCAATGGAAAGACCGGCGACCTTAAACGCATCTTTACCGTCATGGGCCTTGGCATCAAAGCTGGTATGACGATTACCGTTACGGTTGAAGGGGAAGACGAAAAGGAAGCCGCCAGCACCTTGAAATCCTTCCTTAAGGAAAATCTCTAAGAGGTGCCTATGATTATCATCAAAGGAAAGTCCGCTTCCAGCGGTGTGGCTGTGGCTCCGATTGCGGCCAAACCAGACGCTTCCGATGAAGATCGTGTGACCCTTCTTACGAGCCTTAATCCCGAGGCGGAACTGCGCCGCTTCCATGCGGCCCAGGAAAAAGTGATTGCCCAATTGGGCGAACTTGCCGAGAAAGCTCGACAGGAAATCGGTGAAGAGGAAGCTGGCATCTTTGAAACCCATCAAATGATGCTCCAGGACCCTGATCTTGTGGACATGATCGAAGGGCTCATGACGGATAACCATTTGACGGCAGAAGGCGCAGTGGAACGGGCAGGGGAGCAGTTTGCTGCCATGCTGGAATCCATGGACGATGAATACATGAAAGCCCGTGCTGCCGACGTCCACGATATTATGGGACAGGTCCTGCGCACCCTCATGAAGCGCGATTTCGATTGGGCAGCCAAGATTGACCACCCTGTAATCATCTGTGCCGACGACTTGACGCCAAGTGAAACGGTTCAGCTCAATAAGGATTTCATCATGGGCTTTGTGACGAGCGGCGGCAGTGCCAACTCCCATACCGCCATCCTGGCCCGTACCATGGGCATTCCTGCCATTGTACATACGGAAAAGGTAATTGGGGAGGACTGGAACGGTAAGCTTGCGGCCCTTGACGGTGCGACGGGCACGGTATACCTTGACCCCGAACCGGAAACCCTTGCATCCATGAAGAAAAAATTGGAAGCCGAGGAAAAGGGCAAAGAAGATATGGATGCCTTAAAAGGCCTCCCGACACAAACCAAGACAGGCCGCTCCATTGCCCTTTACGCCAATATCGGACAGGAAGGGGACCTGCCAGGTGTCCTTGAAAATGATGCCGAAGGTATCGGCCTTTTCCGCAGTGAGTTCCTTTATCTCCGGAAAAACGATTATCCAACGGAAGAAGATCTCTTTGAGGCTTACAAAGAGGGAGCCCAGGCAATGGGACAGCGAAAACTCATCATTCGCACCCTTGATATTGGGGCCGATAAACGGGTGGGGTATTTCAACTTGCCGGAAGAGGAAAACCCTGCTTTAGGCTTCCGTGCCATCCGTATCTGCCTTGCCCGTCCGGAAATCTTCTATACCCAGCTGCGAGCCATCCTGCGGGCATCCCACTACGGAAATGTGGCGGTCATGTTCCCCATGATCACTTCTGTTGAAGAGGTAAGGGCGGCAAAAGAGCTCCTTCATCTTGCTGAAGTAAAACTTCATGAAGAAGGAATTCCCTTTGATTCTAATCTTGAAGTTGGCATTATGATTGAAACCCCGGCTTCGGCGGTTATCAGTGATGAACTGGCCCAGGAAGTGGATTTCTTCAGCATCGGCACGAACGACTTGGTCCAGTACACCTTAGCCGTGGACCGTCAGAACGCCCAGCTTGAAGAATTGGGAAAAGCCAGCCATCCTGCTGTACTGCGGCTTATCCATAAGACCATCCGAGCTGGTCATGACGCGGGTATCTGGGTGGGCATCTGCGGAGAAGCCGCGGCCGATCCGGAACTGATCCCGATCTTCATCGAAATGGGAGTGGATGAGCTCAGCATGTCTGCAGCAAGGATCCTGCCAACAAGAAAACTCATCCGCAGCCTGTCCTAAGAAAGCGTGTTTTTATGCAGTTAGCATTTAAAAAAGCGGTGACGGACGCTATCAAGAAACAGCCTGACCGGCGTGTCATGCCTTTTTTGTACGAAAACGAGCCTTATTTTATCAAACGGCGTCTTTCCAACCATCGCAACCGCTTTGCCAAACAAAGCGTTGACGCGGCCTTTTGGTGTGAAGTCTATAAAATCCTGACAGTCAATCAATATGGTCCGATGGCACCGGAAATCGTCCTTCTTCATGATGATTACTTTGTTATGAAGGCCGTGGGCAAGACCCTTCAAGGCGTAGCCAAAGAAGCTCCCTGGCAGGATGTGCGCAGAAAAGCTTTCTATAAGGCGGGAGAAGCTCTGGGTAAACTTCATGGGTTTGGCCTTCATCACGGTCGCCCGGCCCTGCGGGACATTGCTTACGACCGGGAAAAAGACAGTGTAACCCTCCTTGATTGGGAAAATGAAAAGCGTTTCATTGATGCTGACCCTCGGGTGATCGATCTCTTTTTGTTTGTTCACAGCTGTTTTCGAGAAAAGTGGGCGCTCAAAAATGATGAGCTCATTCGGGAAGCGATGAAAGGCTATTTTACGGGGCCTGAATCCCGCCCCATCCTAGAAAAGGCCCTTGCTGTTACAAAACGTTTTCAAGCGGCTTTTACCCTTGCCCATCACCTTCGCATCTTCGGCTGGACGGATGTAACAAGTCTCGATGACGCAAAAAATTATCTGTTTCAGCTCGATCCTGATGCCT
Organism: Acidaminococcus sp. BV3L6; assembly: GCF_000468835.1. Lineage (NCBI taxonomy): Bacteria > Bacillati > Bacillota > Negativicutes > Acidaminococcales > Acidaminococcaceae > Acidaminococcus > Acidaminococcus sp. BV3L6. The sequence goes on from NZ_AWUR01000038.1 coordinate 60,409, forward strand.
TATGAGATGAATAAAGCGCTGTGAATCATGAAAAATGCCTTCATTTCTTCACAGCGCTTTTCTTTGTGTTTTCTTTTGCTGAGGGGAGTTGGAGCTAGTGCGTCCTGCTGGAATAGGAAACGGCACTCTTTTATCCTTCCTGCTGCGGCCAGCTTTTGCAAATTAGGAAGAAAGCCCTGCAAGGATGAAGGATATGATCCGTCCCTGCAGTCTGTACCAGTCGTGGTCTTTTGTAAACCCCATCATTTTATTTACATAGAAGGAGCCGTAGAGTAAAAAGGTAAAAAGCTCATCGGCTTCTTTTTCTGTCATCAGTCCTTGGGCCTTCAAGAAAAGAAACACGATGGGGCGTCTTTTTACATCTTAGAAAGGATAAGCCACTGCTTCATTTTTTGGCGTGTCAATTTCAGCCCTCTAAAAATGCCGAGTTTCTTTCTTTTTATGATATAATGGTACGGTACCTGAAAGGAGTGCTTTTATGATAACCGCCGGTCCGCGCCTTGATTTTCTCGTCTCTCTTGTTCCCTCCTGTGGCACCTTGTGTGACGTGGGAACCGATCATGCCTACCTGCCCGTTATGGCCATCAGTCAAGGACGGGTGAAAAAAGCTATTGCCGGCGATATTGGGGAAGGTCCCTGCGAAGCGGCATGGAAAACAGTTCACAGCCATCACCTGGAAGATGTAATTTCTGTGTGCCTTGGCAGCGGACTGACGGTTACCCGTCCTGGTGAAGCAAACACGGTTGTCATTGCGGGCATGGGAGCCGGCACGATGGTGGAAATCCTTGACGCGGCACCGGAAGTCCTGGCGTCGCCCACGCTCACAACACTCATTCTGCAGCCTATGAATGACAGCGAAAAACTGCGTCATTGGTGTGAACGATCCGGCTGGGGAATTTTGCGGGAAGAACTGGTCCAGGAAGGGAATCGCATCTATGAAGTGCTGCTTCTTCACAAAGATCCGTCCTTTCATTATGAAGGACTGACCGACCTTGTTGGTGATGACCTTGTGCGGCGCCATCATCCGCTTCTTGGAATGTTTGTCCGCCGTCTCATCGCCAAGTACGACCGGCTTCTTTCCAGTATGGAAAAAAGTTCCAAAGCACGCCAAAGTGAGCATTACCAAACATCCGTAGAGACGAAAAAACGATTGGAGGAAATATTACATGGAAACGACTGTCAGTGACATCTGCGTCTTTATGAACGAATATGCATCCCTTACCTATGCGGAAAAATGGGATAATCCGGGCCTGCTCCTGGGTCATGTGGAAGCCCCGGTCCATAAGATCATGGTGGCCCTTGACCTGATGCCAGAAGTGGCGGAACAGGCCATTGAAGAAGAGGTGGACCTTATCATCACCCATCATCCCTACTATTTCCATTTGCCGAGCTCCCTTGCTGTGACGGATACAAAGATGGAAGTCATGTATGAACTGATCAAACATGACATTGCTGTCTATGCCGCCCATACCAACCTTGATGCTGCCCGTGGCGGCGTCAACGATGTCCTTGCAGACAGGCTGGGGCTTAACGATGTAACGGAAATTCCCCGTAAGGACTGTCCGGAGCAGGGACTTGCCCGTATTGGTGTCCTTGGTGAGCCGATGGAACTGAAGGATTTTGCAGCTTACGTGCGGGATCAGTTGGGCGCCGCCCATGTCACCTTTGCCGGCGGTGAGGAGCCGGTCTTTAAGGTTGCCGTCGTTGGCGGAAGCGGAGCTGACTTCATGGATGATGCCATGGCCGCCGGAGCGGATACGCTCGTTACAGGCGATGTAAAATATCATGTCGCCCAGAAGGCCCTCAATATGGGACTTAACCTTGTCGATGGTACCCATCAGCTGACGGAACTGCCTGTTATCGCGCATCTGGAAGACGTTCTTACTGCATGGTGCCAGGAGTCGGGCCGCCATTTTGAAGTAATTCGTGCCCATGAGGACCTTGTCCTCCAAAGCATCTAAAGAAGGTGCTTTCATGATCAAAGATGTAAGACTCGGTAATGATCTGGAGCAGCCCTGCCTTGTCCGTCTGCAGAAGGTAGGTACAAGCTCCAATGGCAAGGCATACGCCCGGGGCCTTTTGGAAGATAACAGCGGAACCCTTCCTTTCATTTGCTTTGAAGCAGGCCCTATCAATCGCCTGCGCACCATGGAGGGACCGACGCCATTTATCATTGGCGGCCGTGTCGATGCCAATAAGTATGCATCACCCATGGGCGGTCAAAACCTGCAGGTCATTGTGCAGAAAGTTGTTCCTCCCGATGGGGAAACCGATTTATCCATGCTGCTGCCTACAGGACCCATCGACCTTGAGTCCTTGGAAGTGGAATTTCAGACCCTCATCGGGCGCATCCAGGATGAACCGCTTCAGCGTCTGGTCAAGCAGGTGTTTTCTGGGAAGCGGTATGAACGGTTTCTTAGGAATCCGGCAGGAATGCGGCTTCATCATGCGTACGTCGGCGGTCTGCTGCATCATACGGTTTGTGTGGCCCGCCTGGCTCTTAGCATGGGCAAGACCATCGGTGGGGTGGACCTTGACCTCATCCTTGCTGGAGCCCTTCTGCACGATATCGGTAAGCTTCGGGAAATTTCCGCCGGCCTTGGCTTCCCTTATACGACGGAAGGCCGGCTCATGGGCCATATTTCCATGGGGGCCATGCTAATCAGCCGCATTGCGGAAAATATCCCGGATCTTTCCCGCATCCGTCTTGACGAGCTTCTTCATATCATCCTTTCCCATCATGGGGATCACGAAAAAGGTTCCCCCGTCTTTTGTGCGACGAAAGAGGCCTTTATTGTTCATTACGCCGATGAAACGGATGCCGTCCTGAACCAGTTCCAGACAGATGGAAAAGAAACCTGGGCCTTTAACAAGATGCTCCAGCGTTTCCTTGCCGTAAACCCTTTGGAATGAGATAAACTGAAAAGCTGCAAAGACATGAAAAACGAGTTCTTTGCGGCTTTTTTGGTGGGGAAAAAAGCTGCCTGCCAATAGGCAAGATTGAGGGATTGCGCTTATCAAGGCGAAACGTCCATCGCCGAAAGATTCGCAAACAGTAAACTGCATTAAAACGGCAAAGGGAGAAATCGTGGAGGAAAGTTAAGCGAGTCTTCAAATTATTTGCTGAGCTTTATGTTGAAAAATTCGTGCAGAAAGCTTTCACAGACAGACAGCGACGATAGGCCCGGTCGGAGTTTTCTCTGCCGGAAAAGTCGGTGCTCCAATATAAGAAGGCGGAGTACAGAGCCCTTTTATCCCTTACATCCCACCTAACAGAGTATCAGGCAGATGCTAAAAGTAACGGAACCGTTTTCGTGACCGACGAAGTTTCAAACAGACTTTCCCTGCAGGATTGTAACCACCAAGCTTAGTTGCGGGAGTGGGTGGCAGATGAAGAGAGGTGTTTTTTCCTTCGTCTCCATACGAACGGTAGTGAGGAACATTTTTCGATGGTTCAAGGCTGCCTGTAAGCACAGCTTGCTGTACTAGCAAGACCGCAGAATCGTGTTATCAAATGATCACTTCGGCGCTCTCCCAAAGGGCGGTTTGACACTGGCCTTCCGGTCATTTCCCTTCGTGTTTTGGCATCGCCGCACTTAAGTCTTTTCCCAGCACCGAAGGTGCTATGCTGCCTGGCCTTTCAGGGCCCATGCCTCAACTAGACAGCTTGACAGCCGCCATTATTTTTCCTACTGGCCTTTATCTTTGCTCTAAACAAAATCTTCCTTGACATCCATCTTCTAATAATGCTATAATTTAAAATTTGACTTTATTCCAAGATTATGTTAAACTAACATCATGGGTATTTGACCATGCGGTCAAATGGGTTGATTTTTGTCAGGAGGAGGTGGCTTACATGTTTACCGTAGGGGACAAGGTGCTCTATCCGATGCACGGTGCGGCCGTGATTCGAGACGTTGAACAAAAGGTGATTGATGGCCGTCAGATTGATTATTTCGTATTTGATATGCTCCTAAGCAACATGAAAGTCATGGTTCCTGCCGGTAATGTTGAAAAGGTGGGCATTCGTCCTATTGTGGATAAGTCCGTTATGCCCAAGGTTGAAGAGGTCCTCAAGGCTCGTCCTGAAAATAGGATGAAGCGGATTACTTGGAACCGTAGATACAATATGTACATCGATAAGATGAAAACGGGCAGCATCTTTGAAGTGGCCGATGTGGTTCGTACGCTGGCCGTCCAGGAAGAGGATAAGAAGCTTTCCACGGGGGAACGGCGTCTTCTTTCAACGGCAAAGCAAATCTTGTTGAGCGAGGTCATGCTTGTTGAATCCGTTGACGAAGAAAAAAGTGAAGCTTGGCTTGAAAAATTCATTTGACACTGCTTTCTTGTAAGCACCCTTTCGTTTTGTGCGAAAAGGGTGTTTTTCCTTTATGGCCCTGATTGTTCAGTCGGTTTTGACTTCATTTTTTATCTTTTCATTCAGAGTAGAGTATAGTACAATAAGGGGATGAAATTTACAAAAGGAGGTGATTTTATGCTTGAAAAGATTTCCCGGTTTCTCATTATTCTTGTCTTTGCCATTTCGGGTCTGCTCATTATGGAAGTTGCATCACCATTTTTATCCCAGTTTGTGAGCAATGAGTATCTAAAAGTCGGCTTCCTCGGTGTTACGCCGCTGCGTCTTGTCCTAGGTCTATTGGGTCTTGTTGTCTTTGGCTCCTTGGGAAAATGGGCCGCTCCGTTTCTCATGAACCTCATCATGCGTTTTTCCGAACGGATGGCCATGTACCTTGCTGATCTTCCTACCAGTGATATTTTTGTCCTTGCCATTGGCGTGATTTTGGGCCTCATTGTAGCGGCTCTGCTGGGAACGAGTTTTTCCCGTCTGCCCATCATTGGACCGTATATTTCCCTCATCTTCAGCATCCTTGGCGCTATTGTAGGGGCTAAAGTGGCACTGAACAAGCGGACTGATATCGTTTCCTTTTTTAACCGGATCTGGTTTTCTTCGCGCGTAAAGGAAAGTTCGAAAAAGACCGCATCCCATGTTTCCCGCACTCATAAACTTCTTGATACCAGTGTGCTTATTGATGGCCGGATCCTTGAAATCATTCGTTTGGGATTTCTTGAAGGGACCATCATCATTCCCAAATTCGTCCTGGAGGAGCTGCAGAAGATTGCCGATTCGGCTGATACCTTGAAACGCAATAGAGGCCGCAGGGGTCTGGATATTGTGCAGGAAATCAAGGATCTTAAAAATGTTTCCATCGAAATCGTCGATAAGGATTTCGATGACTTGACGGAAGTTGATGCAAAGTTGGTCCGCCTTGCGGCCCAGATGAAAGGTGTCCTTGCGACAAATGACTTCAACCTCAGCAAAGTGGCCAAGATCCAGGGCGTGCCGGTCTTGAATGTCAACGACCTTGCCAATGCCCTCAAACAGGCTGTGCTGCCTGGGGAAGAACTAAGGATTTTCCTTGCTAAGGAAGGTAAGGAACAAGGCCAAGCCATCGGCTATCTTGATGATGGCACCATGGTCGTTGTCGAAAATGGCAAACGTTCTGTCAACCAGACCGTGCCCGTTACTGTGACGAGCGTGCTGCAGACATCGGCGGGACGGATGATCTTTGCGAAAATGAAATGATGGGAGAGACGGATGGAAGAACAGCTTTATGGAATCATTGCCGCGGCCGGCATGGGAAAACGGGCTCAGTTGGGGTATAATAAGAACTATGCACCCCTTGGGCATGTGCCAATCTTGGTTCGCAACCTTCATGCGTTGAGCGGCATTGCCTTTCTTACCCATGTTATCATAGCCGTTGCCCCAAAGGAATTGACAGAAGCTCGGGCCCTGCTTCAGAAATATGAAGCGGCTTTTTTCCCTACCTTATCTTGGTCCCTTGTACCAGGCGGCAGAGAACGGCAGGATTCCGTAGCCTGTGCCTTACAGACCTTGCCCAAAACCGCTTCTTGGGTGGCCGTCCATGACGGAGCAAGGCCTTTTGCGGATGCCGCCTTATTTGAACGTGTTTTTTTGGCGGCTAAGCGAAGCGGGGCTGCCGTTGCCGCGCTTCCCGTCAAGGACACCATCAAGGTTTCCACCAATGGGAAAGAAACCCTGCAGACCTTGAAACGCAATGAACTTTACCGCGTCCAGACGCCGCAGATTTTTGACGTGGCACTCTTGCGGAGGGCTTTTTCCTATGTGACGGCCCATAACCTTGTCGTAACCGATGACGCCAGTATGGTGGAGGCCTTAGGGCATCCTGTATCCCTTGTTGAGGGTCTGGAGGAAAATTTTAAGATTACAACGCCGGAGGACTTTATCCGCGCCGAAGGCGTTCTCAAAAAGGAGCAGATTGCCATGGATTTTCATGTAGGATCAGGCTATGATGTCCATCGTCTTGTCCCTCATCGGCCGCTCATCCTCTGCGGGGTCACCATTCCGTACGAATTGGGCCTTGAAGGTCATTCCGATGCCGATGTTGCCCTTCATGCCTTGATGGATGCAATCTTAGGCGCCGCTGGCATGGGGGATATTGGCCGCCTCTTCCCAGATTCCGATGATGCTTATCTGGGAGCCGACAGCAGGAAGCTGCTGCGGGAGGTGATCGGCCGCGTTGAAGAAAAAGGCTGGCATATCCATAATGCCGATGTGACCATCATCTGTCAGCGGCCTAAACTGATTTCCTACGAAAGGGCCATGCTGGAAAATCTCCAAGAAGATTTAGGTCTTTCCGGTGACGCGCTGAACGTCAAAGCCACGACAACGGAAAAACTAGGCTTTACAGGAAGAGGCGAGGGGATTGCCGCGGAAGCGGTTGTCCTCCTCAAGAAATGAAATCAATCATGATTTTTGTTAATCAATTTGGAGGCGTATATCAATGGAAAAAGAAATGAGAGTACGTTTTGCACCGAGCCCGACTGGCCCGTTCCACATCGGCGGCGCCCGTTCCGCACTTTTCAACTGGCTTCTGGCTAAACGCATGGGCGGTAAATTCGTACTGCGCATTGAAGATACGGACCGGAAACGTTCTACGCCGGAATCTGAAGAAAACATTAAGGCCGCTTTGAAATGGCTTGGTATCACTTGGGATGAAGGGGCGGACGTGGGCGGCCCTTATGGCCCCTACCATCAAATGGAGCGGCTCGATATCTATAAGAAATATACTGACCAGCTGCTCAAGGAAGGGAAGGCCTACTATTGTTACTGTACGCCGGAAGAGTTGGAGGAAGAACGGCAGGCTCTCCTCAAGGACGGCAAGATGCCCCGCTATATGGGCAAATGCCGCCACCTGACGGAAGAACAAAAGGCCCAGTATGAAAAAGAGGGCCGCAAGCCTTCCATCCGGCTCAAGGTTCCTGAAAATGAAACCATCGTCGTCCATGATATGGTCCGCGGCGATGTTGAATTTGATTCAAATGGCATTGGCGACTTCGTCATTGTAAAAAGTGATGGGATTCCTACCTATAACTACGCCGTGGTCATTGACGACTATCTGATGCATATCACCCATGTTATCCGTGCGGAAGAACACCTGTCCAACACGCCGCGTCAGCTCCTTGTCTACGAAGCCCTTGGCTTTGAAAAACCGGTCTTTGCCCATATTTCCCTGATCCTTGGCACAGATCACACGAAGATGAGCAAGCGTCACGGTGCGACGAGTGTTGACGCCTATCGGCAGCAGGGATATCTGCCGGAAGGTATCGATAACTTCCTGGCCCTCCTTGGTTGGGCCCCTCAGGGTGAAGAAGAAATCTTCAGCATGGAAGAAGCCTGCAAGGTCTTTTCCATGGACCGCGTGGCCAAAAACCCTGCAGTCTTTGACATCAAGAAACTCAACTGGATCAACAGTCAGCATATCCGGAAACTGACGCCGGACGCCTTCTTTGAACTGGCCAAACCCTTTATGGTGAAAGCCGGCTACATGACGGGCGACGAAACAGGGGAAAAGCTTGACTGGCTGAAACGCGTTGTCGCAACGGCCCAGACTCAGGTCGACTACGGTGCCCAGGTGCCGGAAAAGGTTGCCCTTTACTTCACGGATGATTTCGACTTCGAAAACGAAGAAGCCGTCTCCGTCCTCAAAGAAGAAACAGTGCCCCTTGTCATGAAAGCCCTCATCGAAGGCTTCCATAGCCTGGATGAACTGAACCACGACAGCGTCAAAGGGGTCTTCAAAGCTGTCCAGAAAGGCAACAAACTCAAAGGCCAGCAGGTCTACATGCCGTTCCGCGTAGCCCTCACGGGAAATCAGCATGGACCGGAACTTGCTGAAATGATTCCTCTCCTTGGTGCTGACCGTGTGGAAAAACGCATCATGAAGAGCCTTGAAAAGGCCCATGTGAGCCTCTAAGAAAGGAGCATGATATGAGTACCATCCGTGTATATAATACAATGACCCGCAAAAAAGAGGAATTCGTTCCTCTTCATCCGGGGAAGGTGGGCATCTACGTCTGCGGCGTCACGCCTTACAACCATCCCCATATTGGCAATGCCCGTCCTTTCGTTGTGTGGGACGTTATCCATCGCTTCCTTGAACATGAAGGCTATGATGTGACCCATGTACAGAACTTCACCGATGTAGATGACAAGATCATCCGTGAAGCCAATAAAGAAGGCGTGACGTGGGACGTGATTGCTAACCGCTATATCAAGGCTTATTTTGAAGTCATGGATAAGCTTCATGTACGCCGCGCCCACGTCTATCCCCGCGTCTCCGACCATATTCCGGACATTATCCATACGGTCCAGCAGCTCATCGATCATGGGTACGGCTACGTCGTTGACGGCGATGTCTACTACCGTGTGGAAAAGTTTGAACATTACGGCGAACTGTCCGGCCGCACGCTGGACGACATGATGGCCGGTGCCCGCGTTGACGTGGATGAACGCAAGGAAAACCCTATGGACTTTGCCCTTTGGAAATCGGCCAAACCGGGCGAACCGTCCTGGGACAGCCCTTGGGGCAAAGGCCGCCCGGGCTGGCACATTGAATGCTCGACCATGAGCACGAAATACTTGGGGAGCTCCTTTGATTTCCACGGCGGCGGCAGTGACCTGATCTTCCCACACCATGAAAACGAAATTGCCCAATCTGAAGGTGCTACGTGCTGCCATCCTTTCGTGCGTTACTGGGTCCATAACGGCTTCATTACCATCAATGAAGAAAAGATGTCAAAATCTCTGGGCAACTTCTTCACCGTTCTTGATATCCTGAAGGAATACGAACCGGAAGTGCTCCGTTATTTTATCCTTCAGACCCATTACCGCAGCCCCTTGGATTTTTCCGATGTGCGCCTCAAAGAAGCCAGCCGCAGCTTGGAACGGCTCCGCACGGCGGCGCAGAACCTTACTGAACTAAAGGGCGTTATCAGCGTTGGTCCTGATGAGGATAGTCTTGCCCTGCGGGAAAAGGTGTCGGGCTTTGTGGAAAGCTTCCTCGAAGCTATGCGGGACGACTTCAATACTTCCCTTGCCATCAGCTATCTCTTTGCCCTCGGCAAGGAAATCAACATTCTTCATCAATCCGTCATGACCGGCGGCCAAAAGCCGGATGGTAAGCTTGTCGATATGATGGATAAGGCCTGGAAGGAAATGACCTCCATCATCGGTATCCTCGAAGAAGACCCTGGCGCCAAGACCGAAGCCGTAAAAGACGCAGATGAAGACGCAGCGGCCATTGAATCCCTTATCGCGGAGCGTCAGGAAGCACGGAAAGCCAAGGATTTCAAGAAAGCAGATGCCATCCGTGACGAACTTGCCCAAAAAGGCATTCTTCTGGAAGATACGCCTCAAGGCGTGCGGTGGAAAAGACAGTGAGATTTGAAACGTACAAAAAGATGCGGGACCACGCCCTTGCCGTCTGTGACGGACCGTTGCCGGACGTGGATCCTCATCTGATTAACCCTATTGAGCTGGCCTATATTGGCGACGCCGTTTTTTCCCTATATGTGAGAAAGCGTCTCTTGCCCGTGTCCGGTCACGTCCAAGTCCTTCATGATCTGGCGGCCCGTATGGTTTCTGCGGTCATGCAGGCCAAAGCCATGGACGGTATTGAACCCCAGCTTACAGAAGCAGAAGCTGTGGTCGTGCGTCGTGGACGTAATACGAAGTCGACAGTCCCCAAAAGCGCGACTGTCCGCGAGTACCGGCAAGGGACGGCTTTTGAAGCCCTCATGGGATGGCTCTACCTTACAGGGGAAACGGCGCGCCTTGAAATACTGATGAAGGCGTCTTTTACCCTCATTCAGCAGGCCATGATGAATGAAAAGAGAGGATAACCTTATGATCAGCTGTAAATTGATCCGCTATACGCCGGATCCGGACCGTACCGTTGCCATGAGTGCCCATCTGTGCTATTCCCCCATTGGGGCCGCCCAGATCGAGGAAGACATGACAGATGACCAGGTACGCCGTCTTGTGCGCCAGCTCGCCCGCATGGGACATACATCCACTTTTGAACACGTGACATTTACCTTTGCCATTGAAGGCGTATCCCGGGTGCTGACCCATCAGCTTGTCCGTCACCGGATTGCGTCCTATTCCCAGCAGAGTCAGCGCTACGTGAAGGAACATGACTTTGAAACCATCGTTCCACCGACCATTGCCAAAGATCCTGCCCTGAAAGAAAAATTCGATGGTCTCTGCGGTAAAATCCAAGCCCTTTACAATGAGATGACAGAAGCGGGCATTCCCGCCGAGGATGCCCGTTATATCCTGCCTAACGCGACGGAAACCAAGATCGTCGTCACCATGAATGCCCGCAGCCTGCTGCACTTTTTCGAGCTGCGCTGCTGCAATCGTGCCCAATGGGAAATCCGGGCTTTGGCGAACATGATGCTTGAAGAAGTGAAAAAAGTGGCACCCATTCTCTTTGGAAATGCGGGACCGACCTGCGTGACTCAACGCATATGCCATGAAGGCAAGATGAGCTGCGGCCGTCTTGAAAAACTTTTCGCAATGGATCGTCAGAGGGGCCAGAATAAATAAGGAAATGTATCGCTTTTTTGATCATGAAAAAGAAGGAACCGTGAATAACTTCGCGGTTCTTTTTTGAAGGAGCAATGAGATGGGATACGATTCAATCGAAGAAATCCAGAAGCAGACCCATGAATGGGACTTTATCAAGGAACTTCCGGAAACTATAGGCGTTTTCAAGAAGAAAATAACGGATTACATAGAAGGCCAGGTCCTTTTTATCTGCCGTTATGAAGCCCCGGAGCTGAGGGCGAGCGTCGATTTAACGTATTCGGCAGAAACCTTTGATTATATCTTGGTGAGAACCATGGGGCTCAATTCCTTCCGTGATGTCCGACTGATCTATAAGGAAAGGGACGTCTTTGAAGAAAAGACCAAGAAATACCTGCCTCTGGTCATTAGCAATATGGAGCATCCGGAACAGATGAACCTGGGCGAACTGTATGAAGCAAAAAAAGTCGAGGACTGGGAATTTGGCAAAACCTTGCCCAAAAGAATCGGGTCCTTTGAGCTTTACATCGATCCCAGCCACGCCATTGAACATATCAACGGTTCCATTATTCTTATCGACTATTCTGACTTTGCACGCCGGGATCAACTCATCATCATGTATAACCGACTGCGTGACGAGTTTTTTGGTGAGCTCAAGGTGAACAGCGTTTTCCGTACAACAACGAGTTTTGATGGAAGGAACGTGAAGGAACTGGAAGACAAACTCAAAAAGAATCTGGAACCGATCCTCAAGTGGGTCAGCGAAACAGATCATACGATTTAAAAATCGGAGCCTTGGCTCCGATTTTTTTGTGAGGGAGGGAAAGACCAAACGGTAAAAGAGTGTAACGCTGGATCCAAACCGCTCCTGCAGGGGGGATGGGTCCAAAATGATTCGCCCTTACACGTGTTCTTTGACTTTCCGCTCGCGCTCCAAAGCAGCCTAAGAAACCCGGGCGAAAGGTCCTCACTGCCATTCGTAGAGAAACGGCATGCAGTTTCTCATCCACCACTAAAACCGGGAAATGGCATGAAACGATTTATGGAAATTTCAAAATTTCGGTTCCCCCGCTTTGCAAAGGCGGATCGATGTGTTGCCTCAAGTTCAAAGGGAAAAGACCGAATGCGGACCATATCAGGTGCTGTCATGATCTTTATATAATCAGTTTCTTTCAGAACTCAAATAAAACCAAAGATTCCTCAACCGAACCTGCGTCTACGTCCGATTTAGGAATTATCTTAGGGTCGTACGCTCATGTTCTTTTGCCTGCCAATCTGTTCCCTTCGAGTTTTAGCACTACAAGCATCCAAGCATCTAAGCATCTAAGCCTTTCCCCCCTTCCTAAAATTCCGTATCCATGGTACACTATAAACTGAATTCTCTGCGAAAATGATGGAGGCTTTTCCCTTGAATAGACATCTCAAGCGCTATCTTACGATTACAGCCGGTACTTGCGTTTCCGGTATTGCCATGAACGCGTTTTTCCTGCCGAACCATCTTCTGAGCGGCGGTATTACAGGGCTTGGCATGATCTTGTATTATCTTTTTGGTTGGACCGTCGATGTGACGAACATCGTCTTTAACATTCCGCTTTTTATCCTTGCTTATAAACTGATGAGCCGTGAATATTTCATTAGCGGCATCTACGGAACCTTCGCCCTTTCTTTCTGGATCCGTGTCTTTTCTTTCCTGAATGGGGCCGTACCTGTCACTGACCCGATGCTCTGCAGCATTGCTGCCGGTGTCCTTCACGGCATCGGTCTTGGCACCCTCTACCGCGTTGGCGGCAGCACGGGGGGAACGGATATCATTGGCGGCATCATGCAGAAGTTCTATTCCATCAGCATCGGTACAACGGGATTTGTCATCAATCTCATACTTCTATCCATTGGTGCCTATTGCTTTGGACTGGCACCGGCCATGTACACCATTGTGGCCTATTTTGGCGTGGCCAAGATGAGCAATGTCGTCAATGATGGATTCAATCACAAGAAAAATGTTTTTATCATCAGCAATCGGAGCAAGGAAATTGCGGAAGCCATCATCAATCGGCTGGGCCGCGGCGCGACTTATATCGATGGGGAAGGGGCTTATACCCACGAAACGCGGAAGGTCATTTTCTGCGTTGTGAAACTTACTCAGGTGGCACGCCTCAAAGATCTGGTCTCCCAGCTCGATCCGGATGCCTTTATGATTGTTCAAGATGCACGGGACGTAATGGGGAGGGGCTTTACCCGGGAAAAGAACCACAACATCAAGCGGCCCATTGATTTGCAGTAACCTAGTTGGATAATATGCTTTGATTTGATGAACTTACACGAGCCCACTGCGTTAGGTAGACTTACCTAACGCAGTGGGCTCATGACGTATGACAGGGTTGTGAGTTGAAGGCGCCGTATCTTCAGCGTTTTTTTCGTGGTTTTTCTACTAGCTGCCAAAGATAGCCTTGGCCTTCCCTTCACTGCATTCCAGCTTTCTCTTCTTTCCCCCTCTTGAAAAATGTCAAAAAGTCAAATATAATAAGAGAAGATTATTAGAGGGGAGGGCTCCTTGGGACCTTTTCCTTTTAGCAACCTTTATCGAGGAGGTTTTGAGCATGAGAAATATTGCCGATGTCATAGAACAATTTATTATCAGTGAGCTTTTTGCCAACGACGAAGATTCCATCAATGTCAAAAGAAGCCAGCTTGCGGAAAAGCTTTCCTGCGCGCCCAGTCAGATTACTTATACCCTAACAACGAGATTTACTCCGGATAAGGGCTTTGAAGTGGAATCCAAGCGGGGCAACGGGGGATTCATCCGTATTGTCCGTCTGCCTCAGGAACGGACTCCTAAAAAACTCTCCTTGCCGCCTCAAATTGAGTCAGCCGAAGGTATGGTGGACGCCCTGGTGGAACATCGCATGATTACGATGCGGGAAGGCCGCCTGCTATCTTATTTTCTTTCTTTCCTCGGAGATCACGTGACGGAAAAGGATAAGGAAAAGATGATCGTCTCTGCATACCAGTCCCTGACTAAAGGAGCCTGACCGTGGCTAAATCCGTAACCAAGTACGTCTGTCAAAAATGCGGCTACGCATCCGTCAAATGGCTGGGAAAATGTCCAGAATGCGGGGCCTGGGATTCTCTTGTGGAAGAAGTGGATGCCCCCGTAGATCGCCATCGCCCAAGCTATCTAAAAACAGCTGAACACGTGGCGCCCAAGACGCTTCGTGAAGTGGATAAGGTCAAGGTCAACCGCATACCGACGGGCATCACCGAATTCGACCGTGTCCTTGGCGGTGGCATTGTCCCAGGATCCCTCATCTTATTAGGGGGCGCACCAGGCATCGGGAAATCAACCATTACCCTTGATGTATCGATGAAAGCGGCCAATCGCGGGATTCCCGTCCTTTATGTATCTGGAGAGGAATCGGAGGCCCAGACGGCGATGCGGGCTGAACGCCTGGGCACGGCGTCCGATGCCTTAAAGGTCATGACCGCAACGGAGCTTGGTACCATTTTGGTCGAAGCGAGAAAAGATGCGCCGAAGCTGTTGGTCATCGACTCCATCCAGACCATGTACAACAGCGAGCTTGAAACGGCTGCGGGAAGTGTGGGGCAGGTGCGGGAGTGTACGGCTAAGCTCCTTAATTTTGCCAAGGAATCAAATATCGCCATCATCATTATCGGACACGTGACAAAAGAAGGGAACATTGCCGGTCCCCGTCTTTTGGAACATATGGTCGACGTCGTCCTTCAATTTGAAGGGGATCGTTCCTATACATACCGCGTCCTGCGTGCCCTCAAGAATCGCTTTGGCTCGACAAGTGAATGCGGCATCTTTTCCATGGAAGCAGAAGGCCTCCAGGAAGTGAGCAATCCGTCGGGACTTTTCCTTGAGACAAAGGAAAAGCCCGTCCCGGGATCTGTTATCACCGCCACAATCGAAGGGAATCGGCCCATTCTGGCTGAAATCCAGGCCTTGGCCGCCCATACTCCCTTTGGTATGCCGCGACGGACCGCAGTAGGCGTTGATTATAATCGGGTCAACATGCTCATTGCCATTCTTGAAAAACGAATGGGAATGAACTTTGGGGACCAAGATGCTTATGTAAGTGCCGTTGGGGGCATGAAGATTACGGAACCTGCAGTGGACCTTGCCATTGTAGGCGCCCTTGTTTCAAGCTACCGCAATGTGCCCGTTGGGGCGGGCATCCTCTGCTTGGGGGAAGTGGGGCTTACCGGCGAGCTGCGCCGTGTGGGACTCACGGACCGGCGCATCAAGGAAGCAGCGCAGCTGGGCTTCAAGCGCTTCATCGTGCCGCGGGGCAGCTTTATGAACGGCAAAAAAGCACCCGCTGGTGTGGTCGAATGCCGGACCGTGGAAGAAGCCATTGGCGCCATGTTCCGCTGAACTAAAGAATAAGGACGGAGACTCATCGCACGAATGCGAGGTTTCCGTCCTTTTTTCGCACTTATTCACCAAAAAATTCCACAATTTCGTGGATGGCAAGGGCCATCTGCTTGGGGTTCTGGAACGGGTGGTTGGCTCCTTCGATAGGGATAAAGGTAATGACATTATTTTCGGCAAAGGCCTTTGCTTCTTCAAAAGGAATCATTTCATCCTTTGTGCCATGGAGAATGATGAGATCATCGGCAAAGTCAAAGAATTCGCTTTTCCGTACATCATGGGTCCTAAGATCATCCAGAAAAGCCTGATCAATTTTCATCTTGCGGTCAAATCCAACCTGGATTTCCTTGCCTTTTTTGAGAGCCGATCGGTCCGCTTCCGTAAGGTAGCGGTTCATGCTTTCATCAATCGTGACAGCTGGCGCACGTAGGGCAATGCGGGTAAAGGGATTGCCTTTTTCAAGGAGAAACCGCAGCGTTACATAGGCCCCAAAACTAGTGGAATAGTTATAGACCTTTTCCGCACCCAAGGTCTTTTTGGCGTAGTCCGTAACGATGGCAAGGTATTTCAGGCATTCGTCCATGAGGAGCTTTTTGCGCGCGTCCTCGCCATGACAGGGAAAATCAAAGGCAATGACGGCATCATCCTTATATTTGCTGGTCAGGTGCTGCGCAAAATTTGTGACGCCTGCCGTGTCCTTGCTGCTGCCAAAACCGTGAGTCACAATGGCGACATGCTTAAACCTGCGTTCGTTCTTGCGGCTGTCATGGCAGAAATAGCGGCAGCGGATACTGCAGCCTTCCTCGTTGATCTGTATTTTCTTTTCAATCATGATGGGCCTTCTTTCCTTGGTGGTTCAAGGGACATTATACTCGCCGCTGCCTGATTCGGCAAGGAAGGAGGCGTCATTGCAATCTGCTTATTTTGTGTCGTTGACAACACTTCGGCCGTATAGTATATTTACTTTATATGAGTGTGAAAGATAATCGCGGCAGCGCAAGCTGATGAGGAAAGTCCGAGCTCCACAGGGCAGGATGCTGGATAACGTCCAGTGAGGGTGACCTTAAGGAAAGTGCCACAGAAAACAAACCGCCGGCTCGCCGGTAAGGATGAAACGGTGCGGTAAGAGCGCACCAGCGGCCAAGTGATTGGTCGGCTTGGTAAACCCCATCCGGAGCAAGACCAAATAGGGAAGGGATGAAGCGGCCCGCTGATCCTTCCGGGTTGTGTCGCTTGAGTCCATAGGCAACTATGGAACTAGATAAATGATTATCGTAACAGAACTCGGCTTACTGATCACTCATATCCATTTTTGAATTGTACAGGAGGAATCTTTATGGAAATCATCAATATCTCTGATAAAGCAGCCTTTGATCAACTCGTCAAGGAAAGCACGAAACCGGTCATGGTTGACTTTTGGGCGACCTGGTGTGGTCCCTGTAAGATGGTCGCTCCTATGATTGCACAGATTGCGGCAGAACGGGATGATGTGCAGGTGGCTAAAGTTGATGTGGACCAAGTCCCTGATGTAGCCAGCAAATTTGGCATTGCCGCCATTCCGACGGTCGTTTATTTCAAGGATGGCAAGGAAGCCCATCGCTTTGTCGGCGTCCAGTCAAAAGCCGCTTATTTGGATCCTCTTCAAAGCCTGTGATTTGCATGATGAAGAAACTATCTATTGTAGTCCCCGTCTTTAATGAACAAGAAAATATCCACGAATTTTACAGGCGCGTTACGGAAGTAATGGCGCCTTTATCTTATGACTATGAGCTGCTGTTCATCGATGATGGTTCCCGTGACCAAAGCGCGGCCATGATCCGTGAACTGGCGGATAAAGATCCTCATGTGGAAGGCTATCTATTTTCCCGTAACTATGGCCATCAACTGGCTCTTACGTGCGGACTGGAACACGCCAAGGGGGATGCCGTCATCTCCATGGACGGGGACCTGCAGCATCCGCCGGAAATGATTCCGGAACTGATTTCCCTTTGGGAATCGGGGTATGAGATCGTGCAGACCGTCCGTAAAGCGACGGAAGACGCCACTTTCTTCAAAAATATCACGTCAAGTCTTTATTATAAGCTCATCAATACTATGAGTGAAGTCCGGATTACACCGGGAGGTTCTGATTTTCGGCTCATGGACCGGAAAGCGGTGGATGCGCTGAATTCTTACCACGAACGGGCCCGTTTTATTCGTGGAATGGTGAATAACCTAGGATTTCGGACGACGACCCTGCCTTTTGTGGCGCCGCCGCGTTTTGCTGGTCATTCCAAATTTAACCTAAGAAAAATGCTGCGTTTTGCCCTGGACGGGATTACGGGCTTTTCCCGGGTTCCCCTGCGCCTTGCTTTTTATGCAGGACTCATTTTTGGCATCGGCAGCCTGCTGCTGCTTCTCCATGTCCTCTATGCCTGGATTATGGATGAAGCCGTGCCCGGATGGACGACCCTTGCAGCGGCCGAGTTCTTTCTCGGCGGTGTGGAACTGATGGGCATCGGGATCGTTGGTGAATACGTAGGCCGTATCTTTGAGGAAGTCAAGCATCGGCCTCTTTATATCGTGCGGGAACATATCAAACACGAATATAAGGTGGCGGACGCAATCGCACATATAGTTAAAAAATAAGAGCCAGAACTGCGAAGAAACAAGAAATTTCTCCGCAGTTTTTTGATAGGGAAAGGTAAGGGGCGGCGACGAGGGCATGATTGAAAGCGTACGCTGCAGCCCAATGAGAGCGGAGCAAAGGTAGGCATGCTTTTTGCCCATTGCCTTAGGATGGACAGGAAATGGACCTGCGACCACCAGGTTGACGCTCTGCGTTATCGGTTTTTTACATTTTGAATCCTTTAGCTTAACAGCCGAAGACGCAGGCTAGAGACAGCGTCTTTTGTCTTCCCTTTCGAATTTTATCCTTTTTCGAATATGGGCCTTAGGCAAATCCTGTTTGCTCTAAAAAACGAAAAATTTCCCAAAAGTGGCTCGCCCGCCAAAGGCATTTTTTGGGGCGACTTTACCATGAGTTTGTGTACTGCAACAATTTACGTAGCACCATGATTTCATGGCCATCTCGTAAATCTTAAAATGAGAAAAGAAGGCAACTCGTGCAGAAAATCGCCGCGATTTTTACTCCAAGTAAAAATAAAAAGGGAGGACCGAAGATTGCAAAAAGCTTCCTATATTTTAACTCAGTCCGATTTTTGGACTGAGTTAAAATACAGGGAAAGAACGCTTTTTACTCCACCGCCAGCACTGCAGGTGCGGAACCACCATTTGGGCATTAACCGAATTGACAGCTTGAAAGCGTCTTTTTTCGTACCCATTTCTTGAACAAAATGTGACATATTGGACTTTTTTTCCTTCCATTGCTATAATGTGAAGTGCAGAAAACGTAAATTTAATAAAACCGAATCGTAGGGATACGAACGGAGGACCCAATGTTGGGGTGAATTTCCTTTCTTTTAGGAATAGGGTGTCTCGACCCGAACCCGGCAGCTAACTTCGTAGGTGAATCGAGAGGGTGTGTTTATTATTTTAAAACGGATGATGCTTGGGGCTGTTGCCGCCTTTGTGTTGAGTTTTGCTGCTGTCCCTTTCCAGAGTGCGGATGCAGCGGCATTTCATCAAGGCGAATCGGGGCCGGAAGTGGCCGCCATTCAGGAAAAACTGCTTATGGAAGGCTATGATATCGGGATTCCTGACGGTGTGTACGGCGAAAGAACCGTCGACGCCATCAAAAAATATCAAGCCAGCATGGGCCTTGAAGTGGATGGCATCATTGGTGATTCCACGTACATGAAGCTCATGGGAAAACGGATGCCCCAGTATGCAGGATATGGAGTAAGCCGCGGGCGTTCCTATCATGGCAGCGGGGCAGCGAGAAGGTTGATCTCCCGAGCCTTTGAGTACGTAGGTGTGCCTTATGTCTTTGGGGGAACGACGCCGTGGGGGTTTGACTGCTCCGGCTATACGCAGTATGTCTTCCGTCAGATTGGCATCAGCATCCCCAGAACAGCGGATACCCAGTATTACAGTTATCCAAAGGTTTCTTCCCGGAACCTTCAGCCCGGTGACTTGGTCTTTTTTGAAACGTATGAACCGGGTCCCTCCCATGTCGGGATCTATATTGGCGACGGCAAGATGCTTCAGGCTGGTTCCAGTACGGGCGTGACCGTTTCCGATGTGTTCGGCGGTTATTGGGGTGCCCGCTATAT
The DNA here is from genome assembly GCF_000468835.1 of Acidaminococcus sp. BV3L6. Lineage (NCBI taxonomy): Bacteria > Bacillati > Bacillota > Negativicutes > Acidaminococcales > Acidaminococcaceae > Acidaminococcus > Acidaminococcus sp. BV3L6. The sequence goes on from NZ_AWUR01000038.1 coordinate 79,949, forward strand.
TGGGGCCGCTCGGGTTCTCTAAGTGATAAGCGGTAAACTCAATCCTGTTTTTCAGGGTTGAGTTTTTTTATGCCTGCTCTAGAAAAGCTATGCGAAAGAAAGGAACGTTATGGAACCTTGTACCCTTTGTCCTTTTACCTGCGGCGTTGTGCGTCCGCTTCATGAAGGCGGACCTGGCCACTACGGTGTTTGTCGCTGCGCCATGACGCCTAAGGCGGCGCGTGCGGCCCTTCATCACTGGGAAGAGCCTTGCCTAAGTGGGGAAGACCCTCAAAAAGGCGGCAGCGGCGCGGTTTTCTTTTCTGGCTGCACGCTGCACTGCGTCTACTGTCAAAACAGTGAAATCAGCACAGAAAACCATGGCTGGGAAGTGACGGCGGACCGCCTCCGGGCCATTTATCAGGCGCTCATCGACCAAGGCGCCTATAATATTGACCTTGTGACAGCTACGCAGTATCTGCCTATCATCCTGCCATCGCTCACGCCAGCCCTTCCGGTCCCCGTCGTCTATAATACAAGCGGTTATGAACGGGTGGAGACCTTGCGGCTGCTTGAAGGAAAGGTCCAAATCTATCTTCCCGACCTTAAATACCATGATGATGCCCTGGCCCAGCGTTACAGCCGCTGCAACAATTATTTTACTACAGCGTCCAAGGCCATCCTTGAGATGTTCCGCCAAGTGGGTCCTTATGAGCTTGACGAACGGGGCATTATGCAAAAAGGCGTCATCATCCGCCATTTGATCCTTCCTGGTCACGGTAAGGACAGTATGCGCCTCATCGACTGGATTGCCGATACCTTTTCCCCCGGCGACGTCATGGTAAGCCTCATGCGTCAATATGTCCCCTGCGGCACGGCGGCCCAGTATCCGGAAATCAATCGCAAGCTCACAGATGACGAATATGAAGAAGTGGAACTGCATTTTCTGGAAAGCCGCATCGAAGACGGTTTCATTCAGGAAAGTCCCGCCGCTGATGACAAGTTTATCCCGGCCTTTGATGGTACGGGCATCTTGCCTTAAGGCTGCGGCTTTCTATCTGTGATCGCCTATGGTAAGATAAAAGTAGAATGAACTTCCCTTTTGGGGGAAGAGGTGAGGTGTCTTATGCAGAGAGTCCCCTTAGATCGTCTCATTGTCAGCCACAATCAAGAAGACCAGCGGATCCATCCCTACTACGATGGGATGGTCACGGAGGAGCATGGATTGCCCCTTGACGTTTATTACGAAATCATTTGGAAAAAACGGCTCGGCTTCAGTAACTGGCACTGGCATGAAAAAATCCAGATCCTGCTTGCCATCCAAGGGGATATGGCTGTCATGCTGACGGACCAGAAATTTGAACTCCATCCAGGGGAAGGACTCATCATGAATGCCGGGCAGCTTCACCGCGTGATTCCCCGGCAGCAAAAATCGGGTATCCTTGTCTGCCTGAACCTGAGTCCCAGTGCCCTCGGTCTTCGCAGTGGGTCGTATATGGATCGAAATTTTGTTGAGCCCTATACAAAAAATCCGGAATTTACGGCCGTCCATCTTCATCCCCTCATTCCCTGGTGCAACAAACTGATGGATGAGGTGCAGGGCGCGTATCTCATCAAACGGGGAGGGGAGACGGCCTACGAAGTGGACCTCATGAGCGTCATGTATCGCATTTGGTCCCTGTTCATCAAGAACGTGACCTTTACAAAGGCCAAGAAATCCACATCCGCTCGTCACCAGTCCATCACAAAGACCCTTATGGGCTTTATCAAGGCCCATTACCATGAAAACTTTGCCATAACGGACCTTGCAGCCTTTACAAGTTACAGCGGCAGCGAGTGCTGCCGGATTTTTAAGGAAACGGTCCACGAAACAATTTACCAGTTCCTCAATAAATATCGCCTTGAAAAAGCTGCAGTCCTCCTGCGAAATACAGAACTTCCTGTAAGTGCTGTCGCACAACGAACAGGATTCAGTTCGACCAGTTATTTCATCAAATGTTTCAAACTTCAGACCATGCGCACACCGCTGCAGTTTAGAAAAGAGCTCCATAAGTAAATCGGGCCCTATCCTGACCTCCCGGATTAAGTGATTTCTTCACTTAGTCTGGGATTTTTTTTGTAAAAAGGCGACACGAGGAGAACCCTAAAAACCGATAATGTTCGGGAAAAAAGTGGTGACCGCGGTACACGCAATACGGTCTCCGCACGGGTTTTCCTTGACCTATATGCAGGATGATGAAATAGGACAAATCAAGATCCTCCGATTACACTATGTAATTTAAAGACTTTACAGGGAAATTTGCTGGATAATTCTTTTATCTAACCGTAAATTCTTTACAATTTAGTTGATTTTAACTTTCATGTTGTGACGATTTTCAAACTGATTTATCTACCCATTAAAATGAGTATAATAAGTGTTCAGATATAGCGAACAAATAAGGCGGGATGGATATGAAGCAAAACAGTGCCCATAAGGGCAGACGGTGAGTGTGAAAGGAATTGGGAGATGCCTTTTGAAACCTGTTTGGTCTTGATCCGTCCAGCAGCATAACCCATTTCCTTGTGTGGAACCCCATGGGTTTCTTTGATTACGAGTGAAAAGGAGCGAGTCATCATGATGAATGGAAGAATGGCAGTTGAGGGATTATCAAGATTTTTGGAACTTGGTACGACCCTCGATGATCTGAAGACATTAGTGATGGCTGGCGTTTTTTGATTCCCGTGACCTTGTGAGCCGTGTTACCGGTGGCAGTGTCGAAGTACCAGATTTTGTCAGACTCGAATTTCGCATTTGACACATATTCCCCTATTATTTCTATTGGCTCCCGCTATTTTTGCGGGAGCTTTTTATTCATCGAGATTATACAATAAGGAGTTTAGTTAAGAAAAATAATTGATATTGACAAATAAATATAAATAAGATACCCTCTATAAACAGACTATTTTTATTAAAAAGATAAAAATCCATAGAAATCTATTATGGGGGAGAAGGGAAATGAAACACATCCATCAAACAAAGAAAATCAAATCAAAAATTGTACTAGGCACTTTGCTTATCTTGGGTGGCACGATTTCATCCAGTCAAATGGGAATGACCGCTTCCATCGTACTGGATAAAACACTGACCAAAGAAGATCTGGCAGTCAACAATGGAACGAATCTTCTTTCTTCAGCTTATGACCTGAGGTGGGGGGTTGATGCAGATTCTTTTGAGGCATCACTTCGTGCGCCTGTTTATGATCCTCGGTTTAATGGGTCCAAGACGCCTCAGCTCATTGGCTTTTTAGCTGATACATGGTGGTTTGTCCCAGGCTACGATCCAGATGAACTTAAGGATAAAGTCCGTTTTTCTACTTGGCTGCAGTATGCAACGCATTGGATTACGGCTCAACAAGACATCAAGATTTTAATGACCCCCAACACAAACTATATTCCTGTAGATGATACCGATTCTGATTGGCGGGAATCCCCCCCTGTCAATGCAGCCATATATGCGATGCCAAAACTCGGTCTTCTTGAGATGGAAGCGCAAAAAGGTGACGTGAGGGTTGTCCTTCAGGATGCTTACAGCCCTGATGCGGCATCCACTGATTCCATCGGGTTTTCTCCAGATACCTATGTAATCACTGACGCTGGCTATACAGTCTCTGATGATACCCAGATAGTCGGCAATGAAAAACCTGGTCCCATCCGCTCATCGTCTGTTCCGTCATATATAAAAATCAAGGGAAAGAGCAACTTCATCGGATATGTGAAGAATCAAGAGTGGAAAGAAACCGGCTATGATGAGCGGATCATCCCTCAAAACCATACCGTCCTTTCGGCCTATGGTTCCGGACTGATCGAAGTGACAGCTCGGCAGGGAGATAATACCATTTATACCGGAAAAGGAGCTCAAGATATTACAGTAGGGGTCGACAGTTATTTTTTGGATTGGACAGTCGGAGATTGGATGATGTATAGTCCTGAGTGGCAGCTTCGCGGAAAAGTCGTGTTGAATGCTCCGTTAGGCACCAATCGAATCTATGTTGAACCGGTCCATTCCGCATTCAGTCCCATTACGTATGGAATTGGGGCGCAATCTACGTCGATGTTAGGAGATGGTTATCGACCCTATAAATATCCCATTGAATGGTACGACGGGGACCGCTACCGCTCTCAAGTTGTGCTCTCAGCCAAGGAAAACGAAATCGCAGTATATAGCGGAAAGGCGGCCCAAGAAACAGCTGGCGTCATCCCGAGCAATTTTGGCAAGATTACGATTACGGCGACGGAGGGCAACAATTGCATTACCGTCGGCTCTAAGGGGGAAGGAATCCTAAGCGGTCTTTATGGCGGAGATCATGGAATCCTACTGCTCACAGCGGAAAAGGGCAATAATATTATCTCTCTTGCGGCTGAATCGGTGGCTCGAGATAGGTCTTATGCTGCTGGGATTGGGAACGTAGCGGGGGACGTTACCCTTTCAGCTCCAAATGGCAACAATTTCATAGGAGTCCGACCTGATGGGGAGAAGGCAGCAAAAACAGCCCAGGAAGTTGGACGAGAGCTCCCTAAAAATGCGCGTTATTATGGCATTAAATCGACAGGATTCAAAAATGAACGTTATGACTATTATGGCGGCTCTGTGCAGGTTACAGGTCAAAATAATGAAGTCATTGCGGATGCGTCTGAAATCAAGGGAGCGACGGGAACTGGAATCCGTGTGGATGGAAACAGTACAGTCCTGCTTGAGGCCAGTGAGCGCAATCAAGTCTTGGGGTCTTCTGCTGCAGCCCATGTCTCGGAAGGAAACCTAACCATAAAGGGCACCCAGAACATCCTTAAAGGCGGAGACCAGGGTCTTGTTGCTGAAACTAATGGCGCCAAGAATGATGCGGCCATCCTCGTTGCAGGCCAGACTGAACTTGCGGTCAATGCAGGCGGCACCGCCATCAGAAGTGATGGAAAAGACAGCGAAACGGCAAAAACATCGGTTGAACTGACCTATGAGGAACAGAGCCATATTGCAGGCGACATCAAGGCCAGCGGTGCGGGCACGGTCAGCATCAAGGCATCAGGTGACGAGGCCACCATGAATGTGGTGGGAAATGTCACTGCTTTTGGTGAAAGTGGCGCCACAAAAGGCGGTGCAGTGACCATGGACCTTCAAAATGCCAGCTATTTTGAAGGTACGGCCGATACGGGTCTTGTGACGAGCCGAAATGGATATGATGTCGCCACCGGCACCATTGATGTTACCTTGGGCGAAGGTGCCCTCTGGAAAATGACGGGCTCATCGGCTGTGACGAGCCTTTCGGGAAAGGGCAGTACAGTTTATTTCAAAGACGGCGGTGACGCCCTTGAAATTGGGACCCTTGCGGGCAGCCACACCTTTGCCATGGACCTTGACTTTAACGACAACACCCAGAGTGACATGCTCTATATTGAGAAGGGAACGAGCGATGCCCAGACCCTTTTCATCAAGAACATCGAAGCCCTGGACAAACAGATGTCCGATGGGGACCGTGTACGTTTTGCGACGGTGAAGGATTCGCGGAATGAATTTGTGGAAGGCCGCCCCTACTATGTGGCCCATGGTGTCACCAATGATGCCTTGACTGTCCGATACGCGGATTATGACAGTGACGCTCTGAACGATACGACTCAGTATAACGGCGATACCCATACGAAAAAACCATCGACGGACACGGTGGCAGAAACCTATGGCGGCAAGAACGTCTATCTGGAAAAGAAGCTGGGGACAAAACCCAATGCCGGCGGTGCTTCTCCTGATAAGTCCCTTAAGATGGTCTGGCGTCATGTATCAGATCTCGATACCTTTACAAACCGGTCCGGTGAGTCACAGTACTTCACGCCCGGTGCCAATGACGGGGCTTGGGCCCGCCTTCGTTATCAGAACCTTGGTATCGACGACATGGGCGAACTTGACGGCAATACCTATGAGATGGGCTATAGTAAGGTCCTCCAGGACGAAGAAACGGAAAAGCATCGCTTGAGCCTTTCTGGGTTCTATGGCAAGACAAAGGGCCATCTGGAAGGCTATGCGAGCCATCTTACCGTAAAAAATACCGGCCTTGCACTCTATGACACGTGGAAATTTATCCCGTCCGAGGTGGAAATGGACCAAAAACCTGCCTGGAAAAAAGGCTCCCACAGCTACCTTGATTCGTATATCAAGTTCCATCGTTTCCATACGGATTATGAATCGACGGATGGCCAGACAGGAAACATCTACAAAGGCGAGTATGATCAAAATATTGTCAGCCTTTCCACAGAGTTTGGTCAAGTCGATAAGCTCAGCGAAAAGTGGAGTATTGTACCGCAGGTGCAGGTCCAAGGCTCCTATCTTGATAGCTATGACTTCACCGACTCGATGGGCATCAAGATTGACGCGGACCACGGCTGGAGCCTCATTGGCCGCTTGGGTGTTGACCTTGTCCGGGACCTCAATAAAGAAAAGGATCAAAAGTTCTACCTGAAAGCAAGCGTCCTCCACGAATTCCTTGATGGCATGGACCTTGCCGTCTCTGCCGACGATACCTACCTTAGAAGCCCCGGCGACAGCCAAGGCACGTGGGGCGTCCTCGGTGTCGGATACACCTCACAGATTGGTAAGAACCAGCAGTTCTACATTGATGTGGATCGCTACTTTGGAAATGATTTTGCAAGGACGTATAATATCCGTGCCGGACTGAATTGGAAGTTCTAATAAGAGGCTTTGGCGTGGATGCTTGACTAAATTTACTAACAGCGGCTAGCTAGGGACATCTTCGCTGGCTGGCTCTGACACTTAAAAATTAGTCCCATTGAGGCAGTTGTTAGTAAAATGCGACAGCAGTTTCTGCGGAGATTACATTCATTTAACTAGTGTTCCTATCTTATAAGAGCGTTTCCATAAGGAAATAAGAAAAAAGAGGAAAAAGCCTTACCTCGAATTCATGATATGATTCGGGGTAAGGCTTGATTTATATGCTTTTCTTTAGGTTTGATGCAAAGGCTCGAACAGTCGTGATTGGTTTAGAACCTCGACCCGCGGAGCCGATCTGCCCTAAAAAGGCAGCACGTCAATCTTCGACCGATTTTGAGAGCTCCCTGTGCCTTAGCAATAGAGAAGCAAAAAATCGTGACCGGGCGCTAAAATGATTCGCTTTTGATCGGATCTTTTGCCACAGAACTCGATGCGTAGCATCAATCCGCCATACCAAGGCGGGAGTATCCACCAAGCCGGCTTGGTGGGTGGCGGATGAGGAGGGACGTTTTTTGTCCCGACGTCTCCAAACGAACGGTAGTGAGGAACATTTTCGATGGTTCAAGACTGCCTAGCACAGCTTGCTGTGCTAGGCAGTCCAAAGGACCGTGTTATCGAAAAATCAATTCGGCGCCCACGACCGATAGGAAGGTTTGGGGCGGCGTGTTCGGGTCTTTCTTCTTATTATCCTTTATCGTCACACAAAACCAACATCTTGAATTAACACGTGCTTTACAAGTTAATGAAATAAAATGACGTTTTTCATGATTTGGTTTATAATTAATAATTATTCCTGAAATTAAAGGTAATTTGTGTCCGTTTTAATGGACTTAAAAAGCTTGATTAAAATAATTGGAGGCGTATAATAGTGATTAGAAATGAATACGGGCAAAAGTCAGTGCGATTTTAAAATTTATAATCAAGAAATGCAATTCTTTTTATATGGAGGGAGGCGGTTTTTTGACTGGAGATTTTTTTTCTCTGCTTGCTCATATCAGCAAAGATGAAGATAGAGAGGTATCACAATATTTAGCGGAACATCTTGTTGATACGGCCCTATATGCCGAAAGTAGGGGAAAAGAATTAGGTGTGGGAAATATTTGTGCCCTTATTGGACTGCTTCACGACGCGGGGAAGAGTCTGAGTGAATTTCAGGAATATATACAGGGAAAAAGAGATTCTGGTGGGGATCATTCGTCCTATGGCGGATACTGTTTATTGACAATCAAGGATCGTTTGGTACAGTCAGCCCAGTTTAAAGATGTCAAAGGATTGGAAGATTATTGCGATTTGTTGACGTATCCTATCCTTGCACATCATGGTCTTTATGATATTTTGGACAATAATTGTTACAGGACTGAATCCCGGATTAGGCATGTAAAATTGCAGCTGGAAAAACAAGTTGATGGGCTTAATTTGGAAGAATGTTTGGATGGATTAAATCAACTATCCAAGAAAGCGTGGGGGAAAAATCTAAGTCAATTGTTTTTGCTTGGTTACAATGAATATAAAGTTTGGAACCAACGAATAAAAGACATTGCTGCAGAAACTTCTCCACAACGTAAGAAAAGTTGCACGGATTTTTTTATGGGGGCAACCGTACGGCTGCTTCTGTCAATCCTTAAAGAAGCAGATATTTATAATTCATCGAACTGGAATCGTCATGATGTTAATCCAATTTTGAAAAAATCCCAGGTTGACATGATTTGGGAGAAAATGCATTCTCGTATAGAAAAGTTGTATGAAGGGTATGCCTCTCATGCTGGTGATTCAACCATCAACAAGGTGCGTTCTGAACTGGCAAATGAAGTCCTTCAATCCGCTAAGAGGACTCCCTATGGATGTTATGTGCTTGATTTACCAGTAGGCGCTGGAAAGACAATGAGTAGTCTGAGGTATGCCGTAGAACATGCGCGTATCCATGGAAATCAAAGAATTTTTTATGTAACAGCCTATCTTTCGGTATTGGAGCAAAATGCGCGTGAAATCCAGGATGTCATAGGAGAAGAACATGTCCTGGAGCATCATTCCAATGTAGTGGAAGATACGCAAGAAATGTCAGAAGAAGAATATTCCTTGAAAAGTTATCTGAGAGATAGTTGGGAAAGTCCTGTCGTCCTAACAACCCTTGTACAGTTTACAAATACGCTTTTCAAGGGAAAGTCATCTAATTTGCGGCGCTTTTGCAAATTTGCCAACAGTGTCATCATTATTGATGAAATACAGTCTCTTCCGATAAAAACAGTCTATTTAATGAATTTAATGACCAATTTCTTGACGCGGTTCATGAATGTTACTGTTATCCATTGTACAGCAACCTTGCCATCGCTTGATAACAAAAACGTTCTTCTATTTCCTTGCTTATATGGTACGAAGCATGCGGAGGCTAAACTGGTCAGTAAAGAATGGAGTCAACATTCGGTATTTTCTCGAGTCAATTTTCATTCTTTGTTAGGCAAGCATTTTTCAGATAGTGTAGATACTTCAGAAATTCTATTGTTCTTGCGTAATCAACTGAGTTTCTACAAAAGTTTTCTCATTATCTTAAATACAAAAAGTGCTGTTGGGACTTTATACAAGGCATTACAAGAAGAATATAGCGACACAGCGGATTTATATTACCTCACGACAAATTTATGCGCTGCTCATCGATTGGAACGGATTGACAACCTTAAACGTGCGTTAAGAGCATTGAGAAAGGGACAGAGAGAAAAACCGTTAATCTGCGTCTCAACTAATTTGATTTCTGCAGGAGTCAATGTAGATTTTGATGTTGTTATAGATTCGGTGACAAGTATTGATGGCGTAATGCAGGCTTCTGGCCGCTGTAATCGAGAAGGGCTAATGAAAAACAAGGGAAACCTATATTTAATTCGTTATGCTCAAGAATCGCTGCAGAATTTAAAAGAAATGGAGGATGAGAGAGAATCCGCGTCCAAAATGCTGCGTAGTGAATTTAATGAAGGCTTTGCTTCAGATGAAACATTTGATCTTGCACCCTATTTACCATCTTATTATGAGAACCTTTACGCCAATGCAGGAGTATACACATTATCCTATCCGCTTGAATTAAAAAACAACCATGACACATTGGTATCTTTATTGGGAAAAAATGAATATGCTGTGGTTGGATACAATGAAGTTCATCATCCCGAACGCTTATTATCTGCTAAAACAAAGAATATGACAGAATTTTTGTTGCGACAGAACTTTAAGACTGCGTCAAAGAATTACGCATTGATTAATGAGAGCGGAAGTACAGTCATTGTTCAATATAAGAATAAGGCACTTATAGATTCTTTATATGAGGCAGTCGAAGAAAAAGATTTTGGGCAATTCAAGGGACTCATAAAAAAATTACAGAGGTATACCGTGAATATCAGAAATAAGAAGGCATATCAAGACGCTTTGGATGAAGAAAATATTCTGAATGAATTTGGGATTTGCATCCTCAATAAAGAGTGTTATGACAATGAGTTGGGCCTTATAAAAGCAAATTCTGGAGATGAAATATTTTAAAGGAGTGACTATCTTGTTTGCATCAAATCCATTCTATATGAAAATTGATGGACCTTATGCTCTTTTTACTGATCCTTTGAACAAAGGGCTAGGAGAAAAAGTAAGCTATATAGTGCCTACCATGCAGGCCCTAAAGGGTATCGTGGAGGCCGTTTATTGGAAACCCACACTGTACTACTTGATTGACGAAGTAAAAGTACTGAAACCGATTCAAACAGAGACAAAAGGAATCCTTCTTCCTATGAATAATGGAAGCAAGGACCTGAGTCATTTTACTTATTTGAGGGACGTGTCTTATGCAATCAAATTCCATTTTGAATGGGCTGAAAACCGACCGGAACTGCAGCAAGATCAAAATGAAATCAAGCATGAACAAATTCTGCTTCGCTCTATGGCAAGAGGGGGACGCCATGATATCTTTCTTGGAACAAGGGAATGTATTGGTACAGTTTCAAGACTCCGAAAAGGTGAATATGAAAAATTATCATCGCCAATTCATGGCACTGTGTCTTTAGGGATTATGTTTCATTCCTTTTCCTACCAAGATTATGCGCTGAATAAGAAGGGAGAAGGAACGCTTTATTCCCAATTTGATTCGATTGTTATGCAAGATGGAACAATCCGTTTTAAGAGACCGGAAGAGTGTGCTATCCAGCATAGATTGAATGAATACAAAGTCAAGCAATTTATGAAAAAAGACATCAAATCTGTCGAAAAAGAATGGGAAGAATATAATAAGGTAGGTGATATAGATAATGAATCTATTCCAAATGCTTCTCAAGACGTATGAATATGCTGAATCGGAAAATTTAGTTGATAGGTTAATAGACCCTAAGATTCCAACCATTATGCCTTTATATCACTCCAATCGCAAAAGTGCAGGCAAGCTTGATATTGTCGAACTAACAATATCTAAAGATGGGAAATACGTTGACGGAAGATTTTTAGATAAGGACGAATATATTGTATTTCCTGTAACTGAAGAATCTGCTGTTCGCACTGCAAATTCTTGCCCTCATCCGCTTTTCGACAATTTTGAGTATGTTGCGGGAACTTTTGTTACATCTCCAAAGAAGCGAAATAAGGATAGAGATAAGCATGAAGATTACTTAGAGAATTTGGAACCATTTATTGAGTATGAGAAGGAGCATCCTAACCCCATTCTTCATGCCATCTTTACTTATGTAAAAAATGGTGATGTGAAAAAAGATGTTCTTGATGTTATTAAGAAAACGACAGATGGAGAGCATTATTCAATCGGTCATTCGGAAGAAAATGGTATTATCGATGAAGATAAAATCTATTGGGATAAAGAAGAGAAGGGAAAAATAAAGCGCTTTGATCTTGCTTTGGACAAGATATTCGTTACCATTCATGTGGAGATACCGGGAATAATAACTAGAAGTCAACTAGCAACGAATCTTCATCAATATTATGTCGATTACGTGGAGCATCAGATTGAAACAAAAACAGATAACGTTGATTTCTGTGATATTTCTGGGGAGAAGCAGTATTGTGTCTTTACTCATAGGGGCATTATTGGAAACGCTAAAGTAATTGGTATAAGCAATCATATTGAGGCTTATCGTGGACGATTTGAAACGGGAGAAGAAATTGTGCATGTTGGCTATAGAACATCTCAAAAGGTTCACAACATGCTAAAGTTTTTAATGGACTCAAAATCCTTTAGTCAATATATAGGGGGCAGCTCCTATGTAATTTCCTGGATGTCGCATGACCTGCTAATGGGTGGGATGCCAATTGCTGCGAGTCAGGTAGAGCCTGAAGATGAGGAAAACGATGAAGACGAAAATGTGGAACTTGAAACTTCTTCCCCAGAAATTATCTTAGGCGCTAATCGCAGCAAAACGATTAATGAATTTCTTTCGGGTCTCAAAACGATGGTGAACGCTGAGGTTGATAGTTATTTCTGCGTACTTATGGTGGAAAAAGTTAATAATGGGCGCATAGCAATAAAATATTTTAGGAGTTTCCATAATTCAGATTTGAAAAAACGCGTTGAATACTGGTTCAATGGTTTAGAGTGGCCTGTATACTCCATGAAAGATGGAAGAATGAAATCTTCAGCTCCTTCCTTATATACGATAACGAATATCCTTATTGGGGACGATTCTGAAAAGGGTATTTCAGTAAAAAAAGAGAGCGTTCGGGTCAATTTGATTGAGCGTTTAATGGAGTGTATGCTCGAAGGAAAAATATTCCCGAGAGACTTGATGCAATTGAGTTTTAAGCGCGTGAAAAACACAGCTACTTTCAGATTTCATCAATCAATTGCTCATCGCACGACATGTAGCTTAATAAAAAAATATAAGACAGATTTAAAAATCCCTGTTGTTGACAAGAAAGGAGAAATCTTTGTAATGGATAATCGCAGTTTTACGTACGGTCGAATTCTTGCTGTTTTTGATCAGCTGGAAAGCTATGCCATGACGGTAAAGAAAAAAGGAGGTAATGGAGAATCTTCTGCCCGTCCTACCAACGCAAATAGACTGTGGACTTCAATGATTCAAAGTCCTCAAAAGACATCGATGGAACTACAAAAGCGAACTGAATATGCTCGTGCATTCCTTTTGAAATCGCACAAAGGCTTTGTTATTCACATGGAACAAGTTCTTTCAGAACTGTTTAGTAAACTTACTGAGCTGACAGATGAAAAAGATAATTTAAATCGGCCTGTTAATGAAGATTTTATTTTAGGTTTTTATTATCAAAAACAACAATTCTTTGCAAAAAAAGTTTTGCAAAGTGAAGATGATAAAGTAGAGAATCAAGAAAACTAATGGAAAAGGAGTCATTATGATGGAAACTTTAAGCAAAAAAATCGATTTCGTTCTATTTTTCTCTGTAAAAAATGCCAATCCGAATGTGGATCCACTTCTTGAAAATATGCCGAGAACGGACTATGAAGGATTCGGAGAGGTTTCTGATGTATGCATCAAGAGAAAAGTTCGGAATAGACTTCAAGATGCGGGATATGAAATTTTTGTCCAGGCAAATGATCGTAACCAAGATGGATTTAAATCGTTGGAAGAGCGATTCAACCATCAGTTTACGACTAAAAATACGGCTGAAGAAATCAGGGAACAAGCTTGTCAAAAATGGATTGACATTCGCAGCTTTGGTCAGGTGATTACCTATCAAAAACGGTCTATTGGCATCCGGGGACCTGTATCTATTAGCTTGGGACGGAGCCTGGATCCAGTAACAGCTGTAACAATGCAAATCACGAGGAGTACCAACGGAATGCGGGCAACCAAAGAAGGCGGAAGATCCAGCGATACAATGGGGTCTAAAAACCTCATCAAGTTTGGCGTATATAAAGTGTGCGGCAGTATGAATTGCTACTTCTCCGAGAAAACAGGTTTTAATGATGAAGATGCCAATGCCATTAAGGAAGCGCTCCTCTCCTTATTTGAAAATGATCTTTCAAGTGCCCGTCCTGAAGGCAGTATGAATGTTGAAAAGATTTATTGGTTTACCCATCCTGACAAGCTTGGTGTCGCATCTTCGGCTAAAATACACGATTTAGTTAAGTCCAAGAAGCGTGTTGAAGGAGAAGCAAGGAGCTTCACTGATTATATAGTATCGGTTGATGCAGATAGGATGGCATCGTATAAGGCTAAAGGATTACAGTTGGAAATCCTTGAAGGAAAATGAAATCCTCATTAAAGATAGTGAATGAAACTGAATACCTGCAACTAGCAGGTATTCAGCACTTCATCTATTGCAGACGTCAATGGGGACTTATTCATCTTGAACAGCAGTGGTCTGAGAATTACTTTACGGCAGATGGAAAAGTTAAACATGACAAGGTAGATTGTGGCCCAATTGATGAGAAAATTGGGAGAAAGCGAGTGCTGAGATCGCTCCATATCGTCTCTCATCAACTTCGAATTCAAGGGAAATGTGATGTTGTAGAACTTATCGAAAATCCTGAAGGAGATTATTTCAGTAAGTATGATGCAAATTATCGCGTTCAACCCGTTGAATATAAAAGGGGTAAAGAAAAAGAAGATGAGAGCGATATCATGCAGTTGGCAGCCCAGAGCATATGCTTGGAAGAAATGATGGGTGTGAAGATTACCCAAGGGTATGTTTACTATTTTGAGACTCGTCATAGACTTCTTGTTCCCATAACTGAAGAAGTAAAGATGCGTGTAAAAGAAATTGTTTTAGAGATGAACCGATATTATCAACAGGCGTATGTCCCGCGGGTGCGAAAAACTAGCAAATGTAAAGCTTGTTCTCTTCATGATATCTGCATGCCAGAAATTGGTGTATCACGGTCAGCGATAGATTATATACGGGAAGTGATAGAAGAGTGAAGGTGCTCAAAAATACATTGTATGTCACTTCGCCTGATGTATATGTTGGAAAGCAGGGTGAAACAATTGTTGTAAAGAAAGACAAGGCCATATTAGGTCGTGTCCCGCTTCATAATCTTGAAAATGTTGTTCTTTTTAACTATGTTGGAATGAGCCCGGCACTTCTCGAAGAATGTCATGGTATGGGGGTGAGTGTTGCTTATCTCACTCCAAATGGTAGGCTAATTGGTCGCTTTCAGGGATCGAGTAAGGGCAATATACTGCTGAGACGTGTTCAGTATCGTATCTCTGATGACCCAGAAGCATCGTGCAATATCGCCAGAAACATGATTCTTGCTAAGATTTATAATCAGAAGTGGATAATGGAACGGTATATCCGGCAATACGAATCACGCATAGATACGAAGCATCTGGAAATTGAATCAAAACAGCTTGGTGTATTTCTTTCAAGAGTTAAAGAATGTCGTAGCTTGGATGAACTGCGAGGAATTGAAGGCATTGCCCAAGAAAGATATTTTTCTTGTTTTGATGAAATGATTTTAAATCAAAAGAAGGAGTTCATTTTTGGAACTCGTTCTAGACGACCTCCCATGACACGGGTGAATGCTTTGCTGTCATTTTATTACAGTGTAATGGGAAATGATCTTGCCAGTGCGCTAGAAACTGTCGGACTTGATTCTTATGCAGGGTTCATGCATGTCGATCGACCAGGAAGGATTTCCCTTGCTTTAGATATGCTGGAGGAGTTCAGAGGCTGTGTTGTAGATCGATTTGTTTTGTCCTTGATCAACCAACGGATAGTCAATGCCAAAGATTTTGTTATTGAATCCAGTGGTGCAGTCGTGCTGACCGAAATGGGAAGAAAGAAGACTTTGATAAAGTGGCGTGAGCGAAAAAATGAAGTAATTACGCATCCTTTCCTTAATGAGAAGATTGCCTGGGGACTTGTGCCTTATGTGCAGGCTAATTTATTGGCTCGGTATTTGCGGGGAGACCTAGATGCTTATCCACCCTTTTTTTGGAAATAAAAAGGAGCGTGTGTTGTGTATGTTTTAATTACCTACGATATCTCTACAGAGACAGAAGCGGGGAAACGGCGCTTGAGGCGGGTGGCAAAAGCTTGTGTCAATAAAGGCCAAAGAGTGCAGAATTCAGTCTTTGAATGCAAATTGGATGAAGCGGAGCTTGTGCTTTTAAAAAATGAACTACGAAGTATCCTGGATGCTGAGAAGGATAGCATTCGTTTCTATAGACTTAGTAAGAATTATAAAAGTAAAATAGAAACGATGGGTGTCAACAATGGGTATGATATAGACGGTGCAATCATCATTTAATGTGCACCAGTAAAATGATGCGAATCTCCGGTAATTTGAATTCTACTAACGGTTTCGCACTTTAGATTTCTTATCATATAAAATATTGCTTATGGAAATAATCGATTTTATAAGGTAAAATGATAAGAAGTGCTGGATATTGTGAAAATTACACAATATGTAGCTGTCGCCCCACGCATGTGGGGCGTGGATTGAAGTGCGTGATGTGCGAAAATCTCTTGAAGCGCTATCCGTCGCCCCACGCATGTGGGGCGTGGATTGAAGTCAAAAAACGAACCAAAACAAATGTACCCATTTTGGTCGCCCCACGCATGTGGGGCGTGGATTGAAGTCAAAGCCGGGAGATAGTCCGTGAAGACAACCTGCTGTCGCCCCACGCATGTGGGGCGTGGATTGAAGTAGGATGGCCTTGACTGCAAGTTTGTAGAGAAAGGTCGCCCCACGCATGTGGGGCGTGGATTGAAGTCCGCATTTGCCCATACTCATCAAGGACGGCCCCGTCGCCCCACGCATGTGGGGCGTGGATTGAAGTGCTGAGGCCTGTGGAACGACTGGGGGCTGAGCGGGGTCGCCCCACGCATGTGGGGCGTGGATTGAAGTTCGTCCCCCAAAATAGTCCAGTCATCGTTTATATGTCGCCCCACGCATGTGGGGCGTGGATTGAAGTCAGGCTGCCAAAGTACTGCAGCGCCTCCCGGTCACGTCGCCCCACGCATGTGGGGCGTGGATTGAAGTTACAAATGGAAGCGAACATTGCCGCAGTTTGCGGTCGCCCCACGCATGTGGGGCGTGGATTGAAGTCAGCCTCGTTCCTTGGCCATCATGGTGATGGTGGCGTCGCCCCACGCATGTGGGGCGTGGATTGAAGTCACGTCGACTACTACGATATCGGCCTGAGCCTTGGTCGCCCCACGCATGTGGGGCGTGGATTGAAGTATGGGGATGCGCTTGAGCTACTTAGACAGCTTGAGGTCGCCCCACGCATGTGGGGCGTGGATTGAAGTTTGCGACGTTGGCGTCCTCGTTGCAACAATAGTCGTCGCCCCACGCATGTGGGGCGTGGATTGAAGTATTTTCACGACTCGTTCCCGAGAACTAAGTTTTCGTCGCCCCACGCATGTGGGGCGTGGATTGAAGTTAGCTGTCATGGGCGTTGCCATGAAAGTCCCGAGTCGCCCCACGCATGTGGGGCGTGGATTGAAGTCGGTATAGTTTTTTCCCATAAAACCGCCCAAAAGGTCGCCCCACGCATGTGGGGCGTGGATTGAAGTCGCCGCTCTATCAAAATCAATATTTTTACGGAGATAGTCGCCCCACGCATGTGGGGCGTGGATTGAAGTCGGATGATATGATGGCTGAAATTAAATATCCATAGTCGCCCCACGCATGTGGGGCGTGGATTGAAGTTTTGCTGGTCGGTTGATATTTTGCTGGCACGCTAGTCGCCCCACGCATGTGGGGCGTGGATTGAAGTAGCGTGCCCGGCCCTAAGTGATATCGGGCTGGGTGTCGCCCCACGCATGTGGGGCGTGGATTGAAGTTTTAACGTCATTTTCAAGATATATTGCATTGCGGTCGCCCCACGCATGTGGGGCGTGGATTGAAGTGATTAGAGGGCGGATGCGATGGTGAATTGGAATAGTGTCGCCCCACGCATGTGGGGCGTGGATTGAAGTATCGGTTGCCTTTGCCGGGCTGAAAATATCAAAGGTCGCCCCACGCATGTGGGGCGTGGATTGAAGTAGCGTGCCCGGCCCTAAGTGATATCGGGCTGGGTGTCGCCCCACGCATGTGGGGCGTGGATTGAAGTTTAGTGCTTAGCGGCGTAGGCGCGCCAGAAACTGGTCGCCCCACGCATGTGGGGCGTGGATTGAAGTCAATTTTTTAAAGCGTTATCAATAATTTTCATGGCGTCGCCCCACGCATGTGGGGCGTGGATTGAAGTGCAAAAAGCCAGGAAGCCATCTGGCTGATTGCAGTCGCCCCACGCATGTGGGACGTGGATTGAAGTAGCACGTTTCCGGTCGCTGATTGCGGCTTTAACGGTCGCCCCACGCATGTGGGGCGTGGATTGAAGTACAGACTGACCACAAAGTGTCTCCCGTGTAGACAGTCGCCCCACGCATGTGGGGCGTGGATTGAAGTTTTTTGCGCCTGGCCTTACGCTCCTGAGTGCCACGTCGCCCCACGCATGTGGGGCGTGGATTGAAGTAATAGATTCCTCTCTTTGCTTATCTGAAGAAAAACGGTCGCCCCACGCATGTGGGGCGTGGATTGAAGTAAAGCGATGGAGGACTGAACATGAACAACACACAGTCGCCCCACGCATGTGGGGCGTGGATTGAAGGCGCAGCGGAGCGGACGGTATATCAGGCAATGTACCGTCGCCCCACGCATGTGGGGCGTGGATTGAAGTTTGTCTATGCTCCGCCAACCTCCGTGGTATAGACTGTCGCCCCACGCATGTGGGGCGTGGATTGAAGGCCGGTCAGCAAGTGCCGGACGGATAATCTCAGACGTCGCCCCACGCATGTGGGGCGTGGATTGAAGGAAGAAACTCTATGATATGATATAGACAACAAAAGGTCGCCCCACGCATATGGGGCGTGGATTGAAGTCTGCTCAGGGATAACGGTCGTCTCCATTGGCTCGCGTCGCCCCACGCATGGGGGGCGTGGATTGAAGTGGGTCTGTATATAAGCTAACCGGGAACAGACGGCGGTCGCCCCACGCATGTGGGGCGTGGATTGAAGTCCAACCACAATCAACTGGCACTCGGTAGTTGACGGTCGCCCCACGCATGTGGGGCGTGGATTGAAGTCGCCCCTGCTCCGCATAATCCCGTCAGTCCAAAAGTCGCCCCATGCACGTGGGGCGTGGATTGAAGTAATGTGAACGGTTGATATTATCTTGAAAGCGGGACGGTGTTTTTGATAACGAAGGTTGAAAAAGATACAAATTCAAGCAAGATATACATTGACCTTGAAGTTGCTGATAGCCAAAAATAAGGGAGGACGTCTATGAAGAAAGAGAATCTCAGCCGTTATGATAGCGAAGTATGGAGCGACAACTCCAAAAATTGCGAGCAATGCAAAGACTGTATTTTTACGACGATAGAGGAATACCAAAAATGTACTTGCGAGATATACACTGATATGTATGATGACCCAAAACCCAATGACGTTATATTCAAAGGAATTCCGTGCAAGTATTATCAGCGTTGCGAGTATTCCCCGCGCACGCGGGGATGAACCCGCCACCAGCGTCGAATTTCAGGCGGCGTATGGGCATTCCACGCGCATGCGGGGATGAACCTAAAGAGGTGATCATCATGGGGTCTAATTCAAAAATTACGGCTTTACTTGGTTTGTTGATGGCACTTCCCATCACACTTTTTTGGACGGGCGTATCTGGAATTGGCATCACACTCGTTTGTCTTGTGATTTTCCGTTCAGAATACTTCTTACAAGCAACACTTCTTTTTACCACACTCTTTTTTATCGTTCTAAACGTCAACGGCTGGCGTGAATTACGAAGGTAGGCTGCTTACAAGCTAACTACTCCATAAGCATTCTCCGCGCATGCGGGGATGACCCCTTCGTCCGAGCAACAATCGCAGCCGGATCAACGTATTCCCCGCGCATGCAGGGGTGTCCCTTGTACTAAACCTAGACTTAGCAGCGAACTCCTGTATTCCCCGCAGCTGCGGGGTTGTTCTTTTTGAGAAATGTATGAAAACTTAATGAAGAAAAAGTAAAAATTGGCTGCACTTTGGAAATTTAATTCAACTTCCATCCAGGCCAGATTAGATTGTCTCCTTTCAGCTGTGGTCTCCCACTTATTTAGTCTATGATACGATTTGGGCGCTGAGCATCTACCTAAACACTCCCTCTCCCTTTCTTATCTCCTATAAATCCTGTATAATAAGACTATCCACAACGAACCATCCACATAAGGAGCTTTTTACTATGGAACAAGATAAAAAATTTGCACTGCTCATTGATGCAGAAAATATTTCTCCGCAATATATCGATATCATCCTTTCAGAAGCAAACAATCTGGGGAATGTCATCTATAAACGCATTTATGGTAACTGGACAAGTCCGCAGATGGGGAGCTGGAAGTCGACCATTCTCGATAACGCAATCCAGCCAGTACAGCAATACAGCAACACAAGCGGCAAAAATTCAAGTGATTCGGCCCTCATCATTGATACGATGGATCTGCTTTACCGGACCCAACTTGATGGATTCTGCATTGTCTCATCAGACAGCGACTTTACGCGCCTGGCATCCCGCCTGCGTGAATCGGATAAGTACGTCTTAGGGATGGGGGAGAGCAAGACACCGCGCTCCTTTATCTCCGCTTGCAATCGATTCCTGTATCTTGACGTCCTTTATGCGGAATCAAAACGGGAAGATATGCCTGAATCCGAACAAACAGCGCTCCAGGAAGAACCTGCTGGGCAAAAAAATCATGTAAAACCCAGCAAAGCGGTCCAGGAAGGTAATAAAAAAGTGCGGGCCATCCGCAGTGCCCTGATCAAACTTACCGATGAGAATTCCAATGATAATGGTTGGATCAGTTCAAGTTATTTGGGTAATCTCGTCATTCGCCAATATCCGGACTTTGACGTGCGTGTTTATGGATATAAGAAATTCCTTGACTTCATCCGTTCCCTTAATATCTTTGAAATCCATTCAACAAGCAACCCGAAGAACATGACGGCAAAGACCTATTATTTCCGTTTGAAATAGAGGAGAAAGGCTGAAAGGTTTCCATGCCTGATGCGAAAAGTTTTTTAAAAAGGTGCTTGCCAAGTATTAAAAACTATGGTATCATCTATATCTGTCAGGTGACTGATTGGCCCAGTAGTTCAGTTGGTTAGAATGCCGCCCTGTCACGGCGGAGATCGTCGGTTCGAGTCCGTCCTGGGTCGCCAATGCGGAAGTAGCTCAGTGGTAGAGCATCACCTTGCCAAGGTGGGGGTCGCGAGTTCGAATCTCGTTTTCCGCTCCATAGGAGTATAGTTCAATGGTAGAGCAACGGTCTCCAAAACCGTGGATCTGGGTTCGAATCCTAGTACTCCTGCCAGAGAATTTTGAAAGACATGCTGCATAGCGGCATGTCTTTTTCGTTATGATTCCTTATTTGTAATGGTACACGATGATGTGAGATTATAAAATCCGCATTTAATACCGATAATAAGGCGCGCCCCAAACCGCCCTTCGGGCGGGGACTGAATAAATTTTTCGATAACACGGTTCTACGGACTGCTAAGCACAGCAGACTGTGCTTACAGGCAGCCTCGAACTAGCGAAAAGTGTTCCCCGCTACTGCTTATGCGGAGACGTCGGGGGAAAAACGCCTCTTTTCATCCACTACCCACTCCCGCAAGCAA
The DNA here is from genome assembly GCF_000468835.1 of Acidaminococcus sp. BV3L6. NCBI lineage: Bacteria > Bacillati > Bacillota > Negativicutes > Acidaminococcales > Acidaminococcaceae > Acidaminococcus > Acidaminococcus sp. BV3L6. Next base: position 101,279 of record NZ_AWUR01000038.1, read on the forward strand.
GCTCGCTGGATACAATCCTGCTAAGAAAGACTGTTTGCAACATCATCGTACACAAAAGCCGTTCCGTTACTTTTGCATCCGCCAGATTCTAACTTAGGCGGATGTAAGGGATAATCCGACTCGCACTCTGCGGTTTCACCTTGGAGCACCGGCTTTGCCGGCAGAGGAAACTCTGACTGCTCCTATCGTCGCTGCCCTATGAGTAAGTTCGCTGCACGAATTTACTCAGAAAGACGGTGATATTTTTTTGGCGACAGTGAAATGAGAGTGTGGTACGCAGCTTCGTATGAATCGTCATGCTGCCATTGCATTCATAATCATAAGAAGCAAGCAATGGAGGCACGTTGCTCTGGATAATCGGCACGATTTGTGCACCGAGGTTCTTCATAGCTGGCCGCCCCTTGCCTTCCTCCTCCCATAATGCTATAATATTTCTATTAATTCCATACTTATGTGATGAACAAGAGAGTACCTTTTGGCTGGTGTCCCAGAGAGCGCAGGCAAGGTGGGAGCTGCGCACAGAAGCGAGAGGGAAGTTCACTTGGGAGCATCCGTCCTGAACAGAGTAGGGATGGCGCAGGCTGCGTTACGGCCGCAATGAAGTACAAATTAGGGTGGTACCGCGAACCTTCGCCCCTTTTCCGGGGTGGAGGTCATTTTTTTTAGGAGGCGTTGGTATGTACGACAAACTGGAGGAACTGCGGGAAAAGATCCGCAAGGACTTAGGCGAAGTCAAATGTGTGGATGACTTGAAGAACATCCGTGTGCAGTATTTGGGCAAAAAAGGCGCCCTGACCGAAATCCTGCGCGGTCTCGGCAGTGTAGCCGCCGAAGAACGTCCAAAAGTGGGCAAAATGGTGAATGAAGTGCGCAGCAAGGTAGAAGCCCGCATTGCTGACCAAATGAAACTGCTTGAAGCCCGCCAGCTTGAAGAAAAAATGGCGTCTGAAAAGATTGACGTGACCTTGCCGGGCCGCAAGGCAGCCGAAGGGCATCTGCATCCTGTGACGCTCACCCTGCGTGAGATCAAAAAGGTCTTCATGCGCATGGGGTTTGAAGTCGCCGAAGGTCCTGAAATTGAAAATGACTATTTTAACTTTGAGGCACTGAACCTGCCTAAGGATCATCCGGCCCGCGACATGCAGGACACGTTCTATCTGACCGATGAATTCCTCATGCGGACCCAGACCTCTCCTGTACAGGCTCGTACCATGCAGTCCCGTACGCCCAACAGCCCCATCCGCATGATCTGCCCGGGCACGGTGTACCGCAATGACTATGACGCAACCCATTCCCCCATGTTCCACCAGGTCGAAGGCCTTGTCGTCGATAAAAATATCAGCCTGGCCGACCTCAAAGGGACGCTGGAACTCTTCTGCAAAGAAATGTTTGGCTCTTCCGTCAAGATTCGTCTCCGTCCGAGCTTCTTCCCCTTTACGGAACCGTCCGCCGAAGTCGACATCAGCTGCGTCATCTGCGGCGGCAAAGGCTGCCGCGTCTGCAAGAACTCCGGCTGGCTCGAAATCCTCGGAGCCGGTATGGTGCATCCCAACGTCCTGCGCATGAGCGGCTATGACCCTGAAAAGGTCAGCGGGTTTGCTTTCGGGATGGGCGTCGAACGAATTGCCATGCTCCGTTATGGTATCGATGACCTGCGCCTGTTCTTTGAAAATGACCTGCGTTTCATTCGTCAGTTTAAATAAGGGGGCCGCTTGTTATGTTAGCTTCAATCAATTGGCTGAAAAAATATGTAGAGATTCCGGTTACGCCGGAAGTTCTTGCTGATAAACTTACCCGCGTCGGGCTCGAAGTGGAGCAGGTCCTTTACCTGGGTGAAGGCATCGAAGGCGTCATTACGGGCAAAGTCGTGACTATTGAGCGTCATCCTGATTCCGATCATCTTTGGGTTTGCCAAATGGACCTCGGAAAAGGAGATACGGTTCAGATCCTGACAGGTGCCCAGAACGTCCATCAAGGGGATGTAGTCCCTGTAGCTCAGGTCGGTTCCCATTTGCCGAACGGCATGGAACTCAAACCCGTGAAGATGCGCGGCCTTGATTCCAACGGCATGCTCTGCAGCGCGGGAGAACTGGGCATCGACGCCAAACTGCTTCTTCCCGAGCAGCGCGACGGCATCTTTATTCTCCCTGCTGATACACCTATTGGGGCCGATATCAAAGCCGTCCTTGGTCTTGATGATGTCGTCCTTGATATTGACCTTACGGCAAACCGCGGTGACTGCTTCAACATGCTGGGTCTTGCCCGCGAATGTGCCGCCGTCCTCGGAACGAAACTGAATTTACCGGACTATGCACCGGAAAGTGGGGAAGGAACCCCTGCGAGTGACCGTGCCACCGTCGATATTGTCGCCACCGACGTATGCAGCCGCTTTGGCCTGCGCATGATTGAAAACCTTGAAATCAAGGAATCGCCTGAATGGATGCAAAAGCTTCTCCGCGCTGTCAATATCCGCCCCATCAATAACGTTGTCGACGTCACAAACTACGTCATGATGGAACTGGGCCAGCCTATGCACGCTTACGACTATGACAAAGTGGCCGGCCATCATTGGGTCGTCCGCCGCGCTCATGAAGGCGAACACCTAAAGACCCTTGATGGTCAGGACCGCGCCCTTTCGCCGGAAATGATCGTCATTGGTGATGATGAAAAAGGCATTGGCCTTGGCGGCATCATGGGCGGCTTTGAAACGGAAGTAACGGGCGCCACAAAGACGGTCATGCTCGAAGCGGCCACCTTTAACGGCCCGACCATCCGCCGGACCTCAAAAGCCCTGGGCCTTCGCAGCGAAGCGTCCCAGCGCTTTGAACGCGGTGTCGATACCATCTTGAACCATAACGCCCTGAACCGCGCCATCTATCTCCTTGAAGAAATTGGCGCCGGCAAAGCCGTTCCCGGTGTGGCTGAATGTTACCCCGTACCGGAAAAACCGGTGGAAATCAAAGCGGCTCCGACGAAACTGGCCGCCCGCATTGGCTGCGACATCGACGCGGCAACCATGAAAGCCATCCTCGAAAACCTAGACTTTACTGTCGAGGAAAAAGGCGAGGACAGCTGGGTTGTCACCGTACCGACCTGGCGCAAGGACTGCGACTGCAGTGCCGATCTCAGTGAAGAAGTGGCCCGTATGTATGGCTATGACAAGATTGAATCGAAGACGCCGGAACTCATTATGGCCCGTGGCGGTCAGGCCCCCATTGAAGATGTGAAGGACATGATCCGCGACACCCTGACCGGCATTGGCCTTGATGAAGTCATGACCTACAGCTTCTATAACGCCCAGGTCTTTGATAATCTCGGACTTCCGGCTGATGACAGCCGCCGCAAGGCCCTACAGATCATCAACCCCATCAGTGATGATTTCCGCACCATCCGGACCACACTGACGCCGTGCCTGCTTTCCACCGTTGCGTATAACCAGGCCCGTCAGAGCGAACGGACAGCCATCTTTGAAGTGGGCCGCGTCTTCATTCCGAAAACCCTGCCGCTTACGGACTTCCCAGAAGAAAAGATGGTCCTTGCCATTGCCATGAGCGGCAAACGCAACCCCCTTTCTTGGAATACGGCTAAAGACGCCATCGACTTCTATGACATCAAAGGCGCCCTTGAAGAAGTCATGGACAGCCTCCAAGTGAAAGGCCTCTCCTATGGACCGACGAAGGAAGTTTTCCTCCATCCTGGAAAGAGCTGCGCCATCAGCTATGAAGGGAAAGTCATCGGCTTCATGGGAGCCATCCATCCGACCGTTCAGGACCGCTTTGGCCTCAGTGCGGAAACCTACGTTCTCGAAGTGGAGATTGCACCTTTCGTCAAGAGTGCTGAACAGATTCCACAGTTCGAACACGTCCCGCAATTCCCGAGCGTTTCCCGTGATATCGCCGTCGTTGTAAAAGCGGGTGTCTCCGCAAGCGACCTTGAAGCCGAAATCCGCAAAGAAGGCGGTGCCCTCCTCGTAGACGTCCGCATCTTCGATGTCTATACGGGCAAACAGGTTAAATCTGGCTATAAATCTGTCGCCTTTAACCTCACCTTCCAGGATGTTACCCGCACCCTCCAGGATAAAGACGTCGACGACGTCATCAAACAGATCGTTGCCAACGTCCAGGATAAGTTCGGCGGGATGCTGAGAGATTAAGTTCATATTTTAGTCGGAGCAGCCATTGCTTCGATTTGATGTAACACGTGAGCCCATTGCTTTCGGAAAGATAACTCCGAAGCAATGGGCTCATAGCGTATTGTAGGACGGAAAGCCTCACGGTTGAGGGTAGGGGAAAGGGCTGTCAAGCTGTCTATTCGGTCTAGTGCGTTGGTTGTTCTACAGCTCTTTTGATCGGAGAGAAGGTTGTCGAGCTATTATATCCATCCTGTGGGCCGAATGGCTGTCTCGATCCTGCGGATCTGGCTGTCAAGCAAAAGAACGTGACGCACGGCGTTAACAGGTCGAGTCTTTGCCTTACGGTCTTTGCCTTCGTGTTTCGCCTCAGAGACGGCGAAAGCCGTTCCGCCCTGGCGGGGCGGATCGATTTTGGAGAAATCGAGCTCAGAGATAAAAGACCGGACAGGGTGCCTCTCCTCGAAGATTGCTCGTTTCGACTTTTAAGGACAAAACTATTTTCTGCTGCCAAGGATTTTGTGCTTCAGGTGTACAGTCTTTTGCCTTCGTGTTTCGCCTTAGAGACGGCGAAAGCCGTTCCGCCTTGCCAAGGCGGGGCGGGGGACCAAAAGCCACTTGATTCTGCAAAGCAGAAGGCAAGTCCTTTTGGTGGTGGATGAGGAGGGCGTTTTTTGTCCGACGTCTCCATACGAGCGGTAGCGAGGAACATTTTTCGATGGGCCAAAACCGTTAATCGCAAGACACCGTCGAAGCGATTCGGCTTACGGACCGTGTTATCGAAAAATCAATTCGGCGCCCACGACCGATAAGGAGACGGTTTGGCGCCGTGCGTTCTCAGAGGTTTCCCTTTGGTCTTTTAAGGAATTCATAGGCAGCTGTAACGCCGGACCCAAACCGCCCCCTGCGGGGGAACGGGTCCGAACTTAATTCGCCCTCAAACATGTTTCTCGGACTTCCGCTCCGCTTCAAAAGCGTCCTTCGAAACTCCGGGCGAATATGCCTCGCTAGCCGCTCACAAGGAAACGTCCGCTTCGCGTCCTCATCCACCACCGAAAGGGCACGCTTGCCTCATTAGAATGAGGCAACATGCGGCTTTCGGTCCCCCGCCCTGGCGGGGCGGATCGATTTCGGAGAAATCGAGCTCAGAGATAAAAGACCGGGCGCGTCGCCTCTCCTCGCAGATTGCTTGTTTTAGCTTTTAAGGACAAAACTATTTTCTGCTGCCAAGGATTTTGTGTTTCAGGTGTACAGTCTTTTGCCTTCGTGTTTCGCCTTAGAGACGGCGAATGCCGTTCCGCCTTACCAAGGCGGGGGACCAAAAGCCACTTGATTCTGCAAAGCAGAAGGCAAGTCCTTTTGGTGGTGGATGAGGAGGGCGTTTTTTGTCCGACGTCTCCATACGAGCGGTAGCGAGGAACATTTTTCGATGGGCCAAAACCGCTAATCGCAAGACACCGTCGAAGCGATTCGGTTGCAGGACCGTGTTATCGAAAAATCAATTCGGCGCCCACGACCGATAAGGAGACGGTTTGGCGCCGGCGTTCAGAGGTTTCCCTTTGGTCTTTTAAGGATTTCATAGGCAGCTGTAACGCCGGACCCAAACCGCCCCCTGCGGGGGAACGGGTCCGAACTTAATTCGCCCTCAAACATGTTTCTCGGACTTCCGCTCCGCTTCAAAAGCGTCCTTCGAAACTCCGGGCGAATATGCCTCGCTAGCCGCTCGCAAGGAAACGTCCGCTTCGCGTCCTCATCCACCACCGAAAGGGCACGCTTGCCTCATTAGAATGAGGCAACATGCGGCTTTCGGTCCCCCGCCCTGGCGGGGCGGATCGATTTCGGAGAAATCGAGCTCAGAGGCAAAACACGAAGGCAGGTAGTGGTGAGAATAAGGAATGCGCTGCTGAATATCATCATAGCAATAATCCTACAGATTGAATTTTGAGCTAGGCCCGATTGAGAAATACGCAAACAACAGCTCATTTACCAAGAGCATACAATACCTCCCACGCTCAAAAAGCCCTGAACCGAATTCGTGTCTACGTTCGGTTCAGGGCTCACGTTACGGTCTTTTGCCTTAGAGACGGCGAAAGCCGTTCCGCCTTGCCAAGGCGGGGGACCAAAAGCCACTTGATTCTGCAAAGCAGAAGGCAAGTCCTTTTGGTGGTGGATGAGGAGGGCGTTTTTTGTCCGACGTCTCCATACGAGCGGTAGCGAGGAACATTTTTCGATGGGCCAAAACCGTTAATCGCAAGACACTGTCGAAGCGATTCGGCTTACGGACCGTGTTATCGAAAAATCAATTCGGCGCCAACGACCGAAGGGAGACAGTTTGGCGCCGACGTTCTGGTCTTTCTTCTATTTACATGATTCGAATGGGGCTCAGATTGGTTCAGATGCGAGGAAAAAAGCTGCAGGCTGACGACGTCATGCAACGAATGCCCCGTTCCAA